>JAHHSJ010000020.1 GCA_020025295.1 Oscillospiraceae bacterium
CACCTTTGGTGGGTGATCGGGTAGAAATTACGGATTTGGGCAGCAATACTGGCAGTGTGGATGAAATTCTACCCCGAAAGAATTCCTTTGTCCGCCCGGCCGTAGCCAACATGGATATGCTGGTCATGATTGCAGCCGGTGTCAACCCCATCACTGACCCCTTCCTGATTGACCGTGTTGCAGCAATCGCCGAACGAAAGAATTGCGAGCCGGTCATCTGCATCAACAAATGTGATATGGAGCCTTGTAATGCGCTCTATGACATCTACCACAACGCCGGGTTTACCACCTTGCAGGTCAGTGCTATCACCGGAGAAGGCATTTCGCAGCTTGCAGATGCCATTGCCGGAAAGACTGTGGTTTTCACCGGAAACTCCGGTGTCGGCAAGTCCAGCATTTTAAATGCTCTGGATCCCAGTCTGTCCATCACTACCGGTGAGGTCAGCGATAAGCTGGGCCGTGGTCGCCATACTACCCGTCATGTGGAGCTGTTCCGCCTGCCCAACGGGGCTTTGGTTGCGGATACCCCCGGTTTTGCCAGCTTTGATACGGAAGTGCCGGAACTGCTGAACAAAGAGGAACTGGCTCTGGCATTCCGGGAATTCCACCCCTATTTGGACGGCTGCCGCTTTGTGGGCTGCTCCCACACCAAGGAAAAGGGCTGCAAGGTGCTGGAAGCCCTTCGTGAAGGAAAAATCTCAGAGTCCAGACATAAGAGCTATCTCCGTCTTTACGAGGTAGCCAAAGAGTACAAGGCGTGGGAACACTGATATGAAGCAGGCGATTATTTTTGGCTCTGCCCCAGTTGCAGACTGGTCCTTTCTGTCTCTTTACCGCACGGAAGACGACCTGATTATCTGCGCTGACGGTGGTCTGCGTGCCGCACAAGAGAACGGACTGTCTCCGGACTGGTATGTGGGAGACAGTGACTCCGGCGGAACCACCGGCAACTATCCGGCGGATCTTCTGCCCTCTGAAAAAGATGTTACCGATTTGGATATGGCGGTATCTCGTGCATTGCAGCAGGGCTGCGACTCAATTGTGCTCTGCGGCTGTACCGGCGGACGGCAGGATCACCATTTTTCCGCCGTAGGGCAGCTGGAGCGGATTCATCGTGCCGGAATCTCCGGAATGATTCTGGACCCCTGCAACGAAATCCGTATTCTCGCTCCGGGTACGACTACCGTCCCGGAAACGCCTGCCTATCGCTATTTCGGTATTGTCCCTTTGGATGAAATGATGTGTAATGTCACAATACAGGGAGCGAAGTATGAGGCCTCTCACATTGATCTTTACCGTTATTCCTCGCTCGCCATCAGTAACAACCTGATTCCGGGTCAGCGCTGCACTGTCCAAGTGGGCAAAGGCATAGGCCTTTTGATCCGAAGCAACTGAATCTGCACCATAAGAACGCCTCCTGCGTAGACTGCAACAACAGTATTACCGGGAGGCGTTTTTCATGTGTCGGCGAAAAAAGCCCTGGGGGGTATGTGCTATTTCTCTCGGCATCGGAATATTGCTGAGTATGGTGCTGCCCACAGGATTCATCATATTTGTGGGCGCAATAGCCTTGATCGTGTTAGGTATCACTTGGCTGCATCGATAAGGAGGTATTCAGGATGAAAATTGTAGTTTGGAAATCCCCGAAGATGGTCTCCGGCTTCCTGAAATTCATTTTCCACCTGCACTGACATATTCCTAGAAGCTCGTACATATCTTTCTTTTGAATCCGTCCTTGACTGAACGATAGGACGAAAGGAGAGATTGCTTCATGGAACTTGGTTTGCAGTACGAACAACTGAAGTGCTATTCCTGTGTTCTTGACACGGTCATGCGACGCGAAGAAGCGCAGGAAGCCATTGTATCAGACGCCTATCCGGACATTGTGTCCATTGTGAACGCCTCTGGGATGGTCATGATGAATCAATGCTGTGTTTCGGGCGACATGGTAAAGGCAGAGGGACAGATTAACGCAACGGTGCTCTACGAGCCGGAGGGTTGTACGGGCTTTCAGGCTCTGGAGGTACAGATTCCTTATCGCTGCTCCGCTGAAGCCGGGGCAGCCGATGAACGCTGCCGCCTCCATGCGGCAGTTCAGCTCCGCAGTGTAGAGGTAAAGGTACTCAATCCCAGAAAGGTCTATGTACGGGCAGAAGTGAGTCTGCATGTTCAGGCATATCGGGAGGATACCTGCCAATACAGCGTTGCACTGAACGAGCCGGACGACACGATGTGTGTCAAGCGAGAGCAGGTGGACCTTGGCTATATCGCTCAGGTAACCGAAAAGCGTTTTCCTTTTGAGGAGTACATCAATCTGAATCCCGGTTCCATGCCGGAGCGGCTGGTGGGCTGGGAGGCGGTACCTTACTGCACAGAATCCAAGCTGGTTGGGTCCAGAGTGGTTTTTCAGGGCGGCTTAAAGACAAAACTGCGCTTTCTGAGCGCTGACGGCGAGCTGCTCACCGAGGACTACGACCTGCCCCTATCTCAGGTCTTGGAGGCAGGCTCTGCCGGTGAAGGTGCAACCGCCGCCCTTCATCTTGCAGTTTGCGACGGCGAAGCATTCCTAGATGGTAAAGATGCGGTTCAGCTGCATCTGGAGCTTCAGGTCTGGGGCATCGTGTATGACCAGCAGCGCAGAGAAGTGTTGACCGACGCATACAGCATTCAGACCGGCAGCTGCTGCACTACGGATTCAATCCCATCGTTTTCTTTGGCTGCCCAAGATGTCCGCACTCTGTCCTTCCGACAGCCGCTGGACGCTCTCATGCCCTCCTCCGAGGTGGTGGACCAGAATGTTCAGCTGTGCGAGATGATTGCAGGTGACGAACCAAACGAGTACAAGTGTCGCCTGAAGATTCACCTGTGTATGAAAGACAGTTCCGGTCAACTCAGCCAAATGGAGCAGACCTGCTATGTGCCGATTCAGCTTCCGTCCTGCCTTTGTGACTCAAAATGGGTAGAGTGCTTCCTACTGGAGGCCACCTGTATCTCAGCGGCCGGTGGGGTAGAGGTACGAGGAAGTCTGCATCTGGACTATGTAATGCTGCGTTCCGCGCATTGTACCACCTTGTGTACCATTACGCTGAACGATGCACCGGACGCTGCACCTACGGCACGGCCATCTGCCGTTCTGCGTATGCTTCGCAGCAATGAAACCCTGTGGGATCTGGGAAAGGCATATGCGTCTACGGTTGAGGATATTATGGCGGTCAATCAGATCAACGACGAGCGAGAGGCAGGAAACCGTTTTCTGCTCATCCCCCGCAAGCGCTGAATGGAGGGAAGATCAATGGAGCAGGAGATTTATAACGATATGGTGAACCGCACCGGCGGCAATATCTATATTGGTGTTGTAGGCCCCGTTCGCACGGGAAAATCCACCTTTATCAAGCGTTTCATGGAAACCATGGTGATTCCTCGCATTGAAAATGTCTATCAGAGGGAGCGGGCCAAAGATGAGCTGCCGCAAAGCGGCTCCGGACGAACCATTATGACCGCCGAGCCAAAATTTGTGCCGGAAGAGGCAGTTCAGGTTCAGACCGAGGATGGCGTCAGTTTTTCGGTACGCCTGATCGACAGCGTTGGCTTTCTTGTCAATGGAGCGGTAGGCCAGCTGGAGGATGATCAACCTCGTATGGTGACTACGCCTTGGTTTGATTATGAGATCCCCATGTCTGAGGCCGCCGAAATCGGCACACGCAAGGTGATTGCAGAGCATTCTACCATCGGAATTGTAATCACCACCGACGGCACGATCACCGACATTCCCAGAGCAGACTATATAGATGCCGAGCGCAAAACCATCGAGGAATTGAAGGAGATTGGCAAGCCATTCCTGATTCTGGTCAACTCTGCCCAGCCTCAGTCCGATCAGGCACAAGCGATTTGTGCAGAGTTGGAAGGGAAGTATGGCGTCGGGTGTATGGCGGTGGATTGTCAGACGCTGGATGAGCAGGACATCTGCCATATTCTGAACCGGGTGCTTTACGAATTCCCCTTGCAGGAAATCGATTTGTTCCTGCCCGGATGGGTAGAAGCACTGTCCTTTGATCATCCGCTGAAAAAAGAACTCTTCGCTCAGATCTGCGGCAAAGCAAAGGCCATTCATAAAATTTCGGAAATGGATTCGTTCCTTTCTGATATTTCCGAGTGTGACTTGCAGGAATCCAGTCGAATTACCTCCATTGATCTGGGGAGCGGCGTAGTATCCATTCACCTTGAGCTGCCGCATCAACTGTTTTTCCGCACGCTATCCGATGAAACCGGAATCTCCATTCAGGATGACGGTGATCTGTTCCGACAGCTCACGGCGCTTGCAGCCATCCGTAAGGAATATGAAAAGGTTGCCGATGCACTCAAGTCGGTCAAAGAAGAGGGCTACGGCATCGTTCTGCCCTCGATTGACGAGCTGACTCTGGAAGACCCGGAAATCATGAAGCAGGGAGGACGCTACGGTGTGCGCCTGAAAGCCAGCGCCCCCTCCATTCACATGATTCGCGCGGACATCGAAACCGTACTCTCGCCTATTGTAGGCAACGAGAAGCAGAGTGAGGAAATGATCAACTTCCTGCTGCAGGAATTCGAGGGAGATCCCAAGCAGATCTGGAAGTCCAATATTTTCGGTAAATCCTTCCACGAACTGGTCAACGAGGATTTGCAGGGGAAACTGACCCGTATGCCTCAGGAAGCGCGTGACAAGCTGAGGGAAACGCTGGAGCGGATGATCAACGAGGGGAGCGGAGGTTTGATCTGCATTATCCTTTAATCAATCCATTGCTGGATGCAATCTTGGATTGCATCCAAGCACTTTTCCAATGGTCTGCGTGAGACGAAATTTGCACGATCTTGCAAGAAATGCGCTCTCAGTTTTTCATATATTGGGCAATCTAAAAATACTTATTTCAAAACACAGGGCAATTCCGCAGGAATTCGGCTAAATTTTGCAATTTCAGAAAATTACTATTGCAAAATTGCAAGTTGTGTCATATAATAATTCAGAACTTGAGAAGAATTTGGAGGCCTGAATTATGAAACCGATTTCCAGTATTGCCCGCGGCATTTCTCCTTCTGCTACTCTCGCCATCGACTCCATGGCAAAGCAGATGAAGGCCAGCGGTATTGATGTCATTTCCTTTGGTGCCGGCGAGCCCGATTTCAACACCCCCGAGCATATTAAGAAGGCGGGCATTCAGGCCATCGAAGATAATCAGACTCGTTATACTCCCGCTACTGGTATTTTGCCCCTGCGTGAAGCAATCTGCTCCCGTATCCTGCAGGATGCCGGCGTTCACTATTCTCCCAGCCAGATCTGTGTGACCAGCGGTGCAAAGCACAATGTCTACATTGCACTGCAGGCCATTATCAATGCCGGTGAGGAAGTGATTCTGCCTGCTCCTTACTGGGTCACTTATGAGGAGTCCATCCGTATGGCAGGCGGCGTGCCCTATATCGTGGAAACCACGGAGGAAACCAATTTCAAGCTGACTCCTGAGATGCTGAGCAATGCCATTACGCCCCGTACAAAGGCTGTCATCCTGACCAATCCCTCCAATCCCACCGGCATGGTCTATACCCGGGAAGAACTGCAGGCTCTGGCCAATGTGATTCAGCGCTATGATCTCTATGTCATCAGCGACGAGATTTACTATGCTCTGTGCTACGACAAGCCCTTTGTCAGCATTGCCTCTCTCAGCGAGGATCTGCAGGAACGCACGATTATGATCAATGGCGTATCAAAGTCCTACGCTATGACCGGCTGGCGTATCGGCTATGCCGCTGCCAATGCCGAAATCTCCAAGGCGATGAGCAGCTATCTCAGCCATTCCACCGGCTCTCCCTGCACTATCTCTCAGAAGGCTGCCCTTGCCGCTTTCTCCGAAGATCAACAGGCATGCATGGACATGAAGGCCGCTTTTGATGAGCGCCGCAAGTATTTCTACGATCGTGTGCAGAAGATTCCCGGTGTCAGCTGCCTGATGCCGGAGGGAGCCTTCTACATCTTCATGAACATCAAGGAGCTTCTGGGCCGTACCATCAAGGGAATCAAAATCAATAACTCCGCTGATTTTGCTGCCGCCTTCCTGGAAAAGGGTCTGGTTGCTGTGGTTCCCGGCAGCGCCTTTGGCGCAGAGGGTTACCTCCGCTGGTCCTATGCCACCTCTATGGAGCACATCCGTGAAGGTCTGGATCGTTTGGAGCGTTTCCTCGCTGACGACTAAAACTTATATTATCCCCGGCGCTTATATCGTGCCGGGGATTTATTTTATTATTTTGCCGGGGTAGTGTTTCCATTCCCCATGTATCATGCTATAATTATTTTATAGTCCATAATCTTGCAGGGGAGTGATACCGTCACTATGAAAGACAATCGGTATAAAAAATACATCGGCTACGGAGTGACCGCTTTTCTGGTCATTGCTGCCAGTATTTTTTTCTTCTTTTTCCTTTTTAAACTTGATTCCATTCGTGGATTTTTTAGCTTTTTAGCAAGGATTCTGGAACCGTTTTTCCTTGGTGCGGTTATTGCCTATCTGGTAGCCCCGTTCTACAACCTGTTGCATCGGAACCTTTACGACTTTTTCTCACGAAAGATGAAACCGAGAAGAGCAGGTCAGCTTTCGGTGGGCATTTCGCTGTTTATCTCCATTGTCGCAGTTTTGCTGGTGATCTTCAGTCTGTTTGCAATGATTGTCCCTCAGTTTGTAAATAGTATCATCAATATCTTCAACTCCTTGGAAACCTACTCGATCAATCTTCAGCACTGGATTGGAGAAATGCTGGAGGGAAACCCGGAATTAGCTGCAAAAGTAGATGCAACGCTAATCAAGTATTATGAAGTCCTGATGACATGGCTGGATTCCAAGATGACCCCGGATCTAGAAGCTCTGTTTACCTCCATCAGCGGTCTTGGTGACCTGTTCTCCGGCATTGTCAGCAGAGTCTTTACCGTAGTCCGTGTGGCAAAAGATTTCCTGATTGGCATCATCGCATCTGCCTATCTTCTGGTAGCCAAGCGACACCTGATTGCTCAGGCAAAAAAGATTACTTATGGTCTTTTCCCTCTGAAAACCGCGAACTATATCATCTATGAAGGTCGCTATATTCACACCGTCTTCGGTGGTTTTATCCGCGGCAAACTGTTGGACTCTCTGATTATTGGAATTTTGTGCTTCATCGGATGCACCTTGTTCAAATTCCCTTATGCCTTGGTCATCAGCGTCATCGTTGGCGTGACAAACATTATCCCGTTCTTCGGTCCGTTCGTCGGCGCTATTCCCAGTGCCTTGCTTATTCTGATGGTGGATCCCATTAAGTGCATCTACTTCGTTCTTTTCGTTGTGGTACTCCAGCAATTTGACGGCAATGTGCTTGGTCCTAAAATTCTGGGCAATACCACTGGACTTTCTTCCTTCTGGGTGCTGTTTTCAATCATCCTCTTTGGCGGACTGTTTGGCTTTGTCGGTATGATTATCGGCGTCCCTGTGTTTGCAGTGATTTATTCTCTCATCTCCAACACGATCAATCACCTGCTGAAAAAGAAAACACTTTCTCTGGAAACCAACGATTATGAACTTTTAGACCATGTAGATGAGTCAAACAGCGATTTCATTCACCTGAAGGATCCCACGCTGAAATAAAGGAGATATAAAAACATCCACCGTATTAGCCAGAGATAGCTAAGGATTGTTGGTGTGTAGAATACGGTACAGTTCCATTTGGGGCTGTACCGTTTTCCTTTTTATACTGATTTACTCGCATTTCTCATTTCTTCCTGAGCCTCCCATATCATTTTGGCATCAGGAGACTGAATCACACCTGTATCAGCAAAGTGCACCTTCATTTAATTTGTAAATACGGTATAACTTTTTACATTTTGTGTTATAATTATTATTATTTTTTATTTTCATACGCAAGGATGGTGATTTCTATGAAAAAAGGGCGGATAAATGAACAACTACTTGGGAAATGCGGCTTTTACTGCGGTGCTTGCCCCACATACATAAAAGGTCATTGCCGTGGCTGTGAGGAAGAACATACTTCCGGCGATTGCTTTACGAGGGATTGTGTAAAGGAAAAGAAATTAAACTTTTGCGGCGAGTGTGAAAACTTCCCCTGTGATACGATTATGACCAAACCGCATTGTACGGTTCTCGATAAGGATTGGCTTGCGTGGAAGAAGAACAGCGAGAGTATAGGTGTTCTATTTTCATGATCCTTATACTTTGAACTCCCTGTTATTTTAAAGAGAACGGCCCCAAAAGACGAATATGCAGATAAAAAGAAAAGCCGAGAAGAACTTTTACAGTTCTTCTCGGCTTTTTCTTTATCCCCTTTACAATGCTCGTTGTACAAATTTCAGTAAACTGTCCGATCATTGAGTGGTGGTTGTTTTAACTTATTTCTCTGTTGCAGGAACCTTTTTCAATTTGGCATAGCGGGGGAGAGAGGAGAGAGTCTGCTGCTCAGTATCTCCCTGGATCAGAGGCAGGGCATAATCAATAAACTCCTGCGTCACCTGATTGCCCCGTGCATTGATCCATTCGGTGGGCACCTTTTTCTCCGCATTGGCAACCGCCTTCAAGTCCACTGCCACAGGCACACAACGATATTCGCCATCGGAATGGATTCGTTCAAATCCGATCATAACGCCGGAAACGCCACTGACTGCCGTTTCCACCGCCGCACGCCCTGCGGCGTAGGATTCGTCAATGTCCGTTTGAGCCGCAATATGAGCGGCACAGCGCTGAAGCAGAGAAAGTTCAATTCCTCTAGCCTTACATCCAAGGCGTTTCTTTACCACATCTGCAAGATAGACACCCAGACCGCCCAGCTGCACATGACCAAATCCATCCGCAGCCGCAGCTTCCACTTCATTGATAAAGCTGCCATCTGCATAATGAATTCCCTCCGAAGCGGCCACCACGCAAAATCCCTTGGCTTTCAAGGTGGCGTCAACATCTTCCAGAAATTCCTCCATGGAGAAATCCCGTTCCGGCAGATAAATGAGGTCCGGACCCTGACCAACCACAGAGGCAAGGGATGCGACTCCTGCAAGCCAGCCGGCATGGCGGCCCATGATTTCCACGATGTTCACGGTCGGCGTGGTGTATACCTGGCTGTCCTGACGCAGCTCAGCACAGGTTGTCGCAATAAATTTTGCTGCAGAACCATATCCGGGGCAATGGTCCGTGCCAACCAGATCATTGTCGATGGTCTTCGGGACGCCAATCACACGGCACTCATACCCCACCTGCGTGAGATAAGCCGAAACTTTGTTGCAGGTATCCATAGAATCGTTGCCGCCGTTATAAAAAAAGTAGCGGACATTGTATTTGCGGAACACTTCCAGAATCCGGCGATAATCCGTGTCATCCACATCCGGATCTGCCAGCTTATAGCGGCAAGACCCCAATGCAGAAGAAGGGGTATAGCGAAGCTGCTCCAGTTCCTCAGGATCTTCCTGTCCAAAATCAATCAAACGATCCTCTAAAATACCGGAAATGCCGTTCAATGCACCTAAAACCTGCGTAATTGCTTCGCTTTGCATCGCAGCCTGAACAACACCCAAAACACTGGCATTGATGACGCTGGTCGGGCCACCGGATTGACCGACGACACAAGCTCCCTTTAACAACTCCATGAATCCAACTCCTCAACATAAAAGTAACAGAAATAAGCAAAAATCGAAAGAAGTTTTATAAAACATCCCTCAATAGTTCTGACAAATTATAACATAATCTCTTGCAATAATCAACTCTGTGTGTTAGAATATGATTACTTTAAGGAAAGGATGTGTCTCAGTTGCCTTTTGTAACTACGACCGAAATGTTCCGCAAGGCCTACGAGGGCGGTTATGCCATCGGTGCCTTTAACGCAAACAATATGGAGATCATTCAGGGTATTACCGACGCTGCTAAGGAATGCCGCGCTCCCGTTATTATCCAGGTTTCTCCCAGCGCTATGCGTTATGCCAACGCCACCTATCTGGTGAAGATGATTGAAGCCGCAGAGAAGGAGACCGGCCTGCCGATCTGCCTGCATCTGGATCACGGCGATTCCTTCGAGGTCTGCAAAGAGGTCATCGGCTACGGCTTTACCTCTGTCATGATCGACGCTTCTTCCAAGCCCTTCGAGGAGAATGTGGAAGTCACCCGTAAGGTCGTTGAGTATGCTCACGATCACGGTGTTGTTGTCGAGGCTGAGCTGGGTGCTCTGGCCGGCGTTGAGGACGAAGTTGTTGTTTCTGAGGAGCATTCTCACTACACCGATCCCAACGAGGTCGAGGAGTTTGTCCATCGTACCGGCATCGACTCTCTGGCTATCGCTATCGGCACCTCCCACGGCGCTTACAAGTTCAAGCCCGGCACCAAGCCTCAGCTGCGCTTTGACATTCTGGAAGAGGTTTCCAAGCGTCTGCCTGGTTTCCCCATCGTTCTGCATGGTGCTTCCTCTGTGGATCCTCACTATGTCCAGATGGTGAACGAGAACGGCGGCAGCATGCCCGATGCCATCGGTATCCCCGAGGATCAGCTGCGCAAGGCTGCCAGCATGGCTGTCTGCAAGATCAATATCGACTCCGATATGCGTCTGGCTCTGACCGGTTCTCTGCGTAAGTATCTGAACGAGAATCCCTCCGTGTTTGATCCTCGTAAGTATATGTCCGTCGCTCGCGACAACATCAAGGATGTCGTCAAGCACAAGATGATCGACGTTCTGGGCTGCACTGACAAGATCTAAGCACTCTAATCAGTTGATTTCAAAGGACTCCGGCGGGTGGTATATCGCTCGCCGGAGTTTTTCAAAATCGAAACAGGGAGGAGGTAACGATGTGGAAATGGAATTTGACCGCCAGCAACTGGATTGCTGTGATTGCAATGTAATTCATCAGGAAACCGTCGATCTTGTGAAAACGAATATGCCGGATGAAGAGGATATTTTTGAAGTTGCTGATCTCTTCAAAGCCTTCGGAGATTCCACCCGAGCACGAATCATCTGTGCGTTGTCTATTGCTGAGCTCTGCGTCTGCGATCTGTCCGCACTGTTGGATATGTCTCAATCCGCAGTTTCTCATCAGCTCCGCACACTGAAGCAAGCCCGCATCGTCCGAAATCGCAGAAGCGGCAAGTCCGTTTATTATTCTCTGGATGACGAACACATTAAAGCTCTGTTCCGCATGGCAATTGAGCATGTCACCGAAGAAGAGCATAAATAATCCCGTTTGGCATTTGGCCAAACGGGATTTCTTTTTTATTCTTTTTTCTTTGATTCGTCCTGACTGCTGAATTGCTTCATATCCGAGAGCGGATTGGCTCTGGACGCCAAGCGAAGTTCCGCATTGTCAACATGAGTATATATCTGAGTTGTGTTCAAATGATCGTGGCCCAGAACTTCCTGCAGCGTTCGCACATCAACGCCATTTTGCAGCATCAGTGTTGCCGCCGTATGGCGCAGCTTATGAGCAGAATACTGATCCGGATCCAATCCGGCTTCACCCAAATGTTTTTTTACCAGCAGGTGAACGGCTGATTTGGAGATTCTGGTTCGGTGAGAAGACAAAAACAATGCCTTAGGATCCAGCGGATGCTGTGCCTCGCGTTCCACCAAATAGTTAGAAATAGCCTCTTTACAGCCATCATTTAGGAACAAAATTCGTTCTTTATTGCCCTTACCAAGCACCCGGATGTGATCAGAATGAACATCTCCGATGTTAAGATTAACTAACTCTGAAATTCGGAGTCCAAAGTTCAAAAATAGCATTAAAATACAGTAATCTCGCACTTGATTGCGTCCTTGAACCGAATTCAGCAACTTTACGCTCTCTTCAAAGGAAAGATACCGGGGGAGAGACTTCAAAATCTTCGGCGGATCCAGATCTTCCACCGGGTTGAACTGCAGCTGATGGGTCTTATTGGTCAAAAACTTGAAGAACGAGCGAATCGTAGAAACCTTGCGGGCTCTGGAAGCAGAATTCAAATGTCGCTCACGGCTGAGATACGACAGGAAATCATAAATCTCATTTAGCGTGATGGACTCCACAAATTTGAGATCCACATCACGAATCGGAATCTCATCAAAAGGCACATCATCCTTGACCAGACCGCGGCGCTGCTTCAGGTACCGAAACAACGTACGCAAGTCCAAGTAGTATTCGTCGACGGTTTTCGCTGAGTGCCCACGCACCGTTTCATGATAGGATAAGAAATCGCATAACAAATCGGATGCGTCCATACGATAGTCATTCATAAGTATATCCGGCAGAATCATGGAAGAAAAAGCTTCAATACCGGGCTAACGCCAGCAGTACGGCTCCCCTGCGCTTTTTCTGTACTAATTTCTGAACAAAATTTTTATTTTGTTCAGAAACGTCTATTCTGCCAAAACCTCCTCTCTCACAGGACAGCCGATAAAGCCTCTCGGATGTTCCTTACAGGAATCATTTGCAGCCCCGGAATCCGAACTGCCTTTTCTACAACACTGTTCGGAACAATCACCTTTTGGAATCCCAGACGATGAATTTCCGACAATCTCTGATTTATGGCGTGAACGCTGCGGAGCTCTCCGGTCAATCCCACTTCACCGACTGCAGCCAAATCCGACGGCAGCGGCTTGTCCCTGAAACTGGATGCCAAAGCCAACACTGTGGCAAGATCGGCTGCCGGCTCATCTACGGTAAGTCCGCCAATCACATTGACATACGCATCACAACCGCCAATCAGCAATCCACCACGCTTTTCCAGTACTGCCAGCAACAGCATGGCTCGACTGAAATCCACGCCGTTGCTGGTTCTACGCGGATTGGAATAGCTACTTGGTGTAATCAGTGCCTGAATTTCCGCCAGAACCGGTCGGTTACCTTCCATGACACAGGTTACACAGTTACCAGGTGCATTTTCTGGTCTGGACGAAAGCAGCATTTCCGAAGGATTCGGAATCTCTCGCAAACCCTCGTCCAGCATCTCAAACACACCGATTTCGTTGGTTGCTCCAAAACGGTTCTTAGCAGCTCTTAAAATACGGAACGCAATGTGCTGATCACCTTCAAAATACAGCACGCAATCCACCATATGCTCCAACACCTTCGGTCCGGCAATGGAACCTTCTTTATTGATGTGCCCGATTACGAAAACCGTAATATCTTCCGTTTTTGCAAGGTTCATCAGAGCCGTCGTGCATTGCTTAACCTGAGAAATGCTGCCGGGTGCGCTGTCGCCGCTGCCCACACTCAGCGTCTGAATGGAGTCAACGATCAGTATTTCCGGCTTCACCTGATGGACAGACTCGATAATATCCTCCAAGCTAGTTTCGCTGAGCAGATAGAGGCTCTCCCCTGTCACGCCCAGTCGTTGCGCCCGGAGCTTGATCTGCTTGGCAGATTCCTCTCCAGAAGCATACAAAACAGTGCATTTTTTGCATAATTCTTCACAAATCTGCAACATAAGTGTAGATTTTCCAATGCCGGGGGCACCGCCAATCAGCACCAGAGATCCTTTCACTGCACCACCGCCAAGGACCCGGTCCAGTTCGTTCATGCCAGTCAGGAATCGCAGTTCATCGGAAGTTTCGATTTCATCCAGCTTTTTCGCCCGATTTCCAATTCGTACGGCAGTCCCCGTTCTGGTGGATGCCGTTTTTGATGCCGCAGGCTGCTCTACGATGGTATTCCAGCTGCCGCAGGCAGGACACCTTCCCTGCCATTTCGGCGTCTCATTGCCGCATTCCGTGCAGTAAAACATGGTTTTCGCTTTCATTGGTAGGCACCTCAGTTCCGTAAAAGGAATATGTCATGTAAGAGGACAGCATAGTCGCTGCAATCCTCGCCTGATATGTTTCGTCTTCCAGCTGTGCAGCTTCTTCCGAATTGGAGATAAAGCCGCACTCCAAAAGGATTGCCGGACAGGAGATATGGTTCATAAGGTAAATTGACTTCGGAATTTGCTTATAGCTTCGCTTGTTTTCCGGATTCAAATTCTGTTTCAGCAGTTCCTGTGTATGAATGGCCCACTGCTCACTCTCGGGCGTTGGTGCAAAAAACACCTGTGCTCCTTTATTTTTGCTTCCGGAGTAAAAATTCTGATGAATGCTGATCAGAACTCCACCTGGAATTTCCTCTATTTGCTTCACACGATTTTTCAAATCGGTTCGTTTCATTTCTGCCAGCGTTTTTGCCTTCGGATCTTTCAGTGAGGCATCACTGTCACGGAGCATATATGTCGGAATACCATAAAACCCGCACATTTGTTCCGCTTTTAGCGCAATTTCCAGATTTAACTGGCTTTCCTTGGTTCCTGTTACAGATACAGCTCCACCGTCTTCCCCACCGTGTCCTGCATCCAAAATTAAGGTGTGTCCCAGATGTCGAGCCGGATAGGCGCAAATCTGACTTTGCTCGCAATAGTGCCAACAGCCCGCTGCAATCAATAGCAAACCAACCGCAGCGGCTAAATTGATCTTCCATCCATTCGGAACCCTCACCATAATATCACCTCTGAGGGATCGTATGCCAGCACAATTTGGGAAAGAACCTCAGCTGAGGTTCCAATCGATCTCAGTCACACCGTTAGCACGCAGAAATTCGTTCACCTTGCTGAACGGCTTGCTGCCGAAGAAACCTCGGCTGGCGGAAAGCGGGCTGGGATGGTTGGACTGCAAAATCAAACGGGGAGCGCATCCCTCACCCAAGTGATTCTGGACAATCTTCTTTTGTGCAGATTTGCCCCAGAGCACATAGGCAATGGGCTGCGGCTGGTTCTCAACCAGACGAATCAAATTGGATGTAAATTTCTCCCAGCCCCAATTTTTATGGCTGTTCGCCGCCCCTTCGTACACCGTCAGAACATCGTTGAGCATCAGAACGCCCTGCTCTGCCCAGTGCTCCAGGCACCCATGCTCCGGTGCTTCTAGTCCAAGGTCAGCATAAAGTTCCTTGTAGATGTTCCGAAGAGACCTGGGAATGGGCGTTCCTTTTTTCACGGAAAAACTGAGTCCGTGGGCCTGCCCAAACTCGTGATAGGGGTCTTGTCCGATAATAACACACTTAATCTGCTCCGGTGCAGTCAAGCGAAGAGCGGTAAATAAATCCCCTCTCGGCGGAAAGACGCGAGGCTCACCCTGAGCATAGGCATTCTCTACGCGCTGTTCCAGCTGCTGGAACCACTCTTCTGATCTAATTTCTGCAAGATAAGGCGCCCAATGGGCAAAATCCTGTTCAGTAAAGGCCATGTCTGTTTCCTCTCCGGTTGACGCTATGACAGTTCTCGTGGTATGATAGTCGAAATTTGAACTAGGAGCGCCAATCATGGTTAAAGTGTTTGATTTAGATGGAACTCTGCTGGATTCCAACGGAATCTGGCGTGAGGTTGATTTGAAATTCGGGGAACTTATGCACTTGGAGGTCACACAGGAATATCTGGATTTCGTATCCCATGCTACCTTCCCTGTTTCTGCTGCATATACAAAGGAATATTATCATTTATCCATGTCAGAAGCCGAGATCATGGACGCCTGGTATTCCATGGTGGATGAAGCGTATGCGCACCTATTGCCGCTGAAACCAGGTGCGTCGGAATTTTTGCAGCACTGTGCACGGCAGGGAGATCCTATGGTGATGTACACCTCCAGCGTCCCTTCCCTATGCCTCGCTGCACTTCAGCGGCATGGGATTGAGCACTATTTCAACCACATTTACTTTGCTCAGGACATCGGTTTGGAAAAAAAGCATCCCGAATCCTTTGCCACGCTTTGTCGGGAATTTGAGACCAATCCCAAAGATTGCGTCCTGTTCGACGATTCGCCGGTCGCCTGTTCTGCGGCGCATCTGGCCGGATGGAATGTAGTTGGTGTCTATGATGACCTATTCCGAGCGGAACAGGAGCAGCTGCACCGCTGCTGCGATCGGGTCGTGACTCGTTTAGATGAATGTATAGAATAAAAAAACAGCACTGTGTTTCGCAGTGCTGTTTTTTATAGCTGATTCAGCACAGACTCTACCCTTCGGGCAAACTGCCCATAGGTCAATTCACACTCAAAGAAGTCTCTTGCTTTCTTTCCGGCTTCTAGCACATCAAATCCGTTCCAATCCACCTCAGTGTCAGAACTCCAGTTGATGCCAAAGCCGTATCGATCAATCAGATCCCATGTATCCCCTGCAATATTATTGATCAGAGGCAATCCATAAGCAAAATAATCCATGCTCTTCATGGTCAGTCCCACGCATACCGACGAACGCATCACATTCAATCCAAAGTGACACTGACTGAAAATATGCCGTTTTTCTTCTTCGTTATAGACCACACCGTGATATACCACCGAAGCTCCAGCCTCTTTTGCGGAAGTAAGCAAAAGTTCTCGATTTTCACCGTCCCCCACTACATGCAAGGTTACATGCGACACCTTAGCAGCAGAGCGGACAATGTCAGAGATGGTCTGAATATCAATAATGTGATTGATGGAGCCTAAATAGCAAAGTGAAATACCCTCCGCAGGCAGTTCACGCATGACCTGAACGGAATCATTCTCCGGCTTACAGAGATAAATGGTCGTTGCTTCCTCGTCACTCAGATGCAATCGTCTTTGGAACAGACCGCACTCAGTCACAATGGCGTCAGCCTGAGAAAGATGGTGATCCCGTAGGTTTCTCCATACTGCAAACGGTGGCAGCCACTTAATCTTCTCAATGGGAAGAGACTCCGGCCAGAGATCATTGATGTCAATAACCAGCTTTGTGTTCGGATGGCACTTACGATAGGTCCCACACTGAGCAATCAGTGCATTCGGCGGTGCGATGACCCAGATCAGGTCCCAAGTCTGCTGTTCCAAGAAAGCCGCCGCGGTCTTGGCAAACGCCACATGGGAGGCCATTCGTGCGACAGACAAATTCTTCTGATAGGGCTTTGCGTGCAGCATGGTGTATCCAGCCGGACACTCGGTTCTGGTTTTCTTTTCTACATGGAGAAAATCAGAAATAATTGCCGTTACTTCGTCACCGCGATCCAAAAAGAAGCGACGCAGAGATGCCTCACGATCCATAAAGGTATCAAAACAGTTGACAATTGCAACCTTCATCTCTGCTTCTCCCTTCCTTTTCTAACTTACTGATTCTTTTCCCGTTTCATTTCGCCCGTACCGCCTTCCACAACGCCTCTGCGTTCCAAAACATAGGTAACGGAACCGAAAAAGCACTTCAAATCAAACCGGAAAGACAGATTTTCTACATACTCGCCGTCATAGCGTGCTTTTTCATCATCTTCAAGCTCGTCACGGCCATTGATCTGAGCCCAGCCCGTCAATCCGGGACGCACCTGATTGGCTCGATATTGGTCACGGGCCGCAATCAAATCATACTGATTCCAAAGAGCAGGTCTGGGTCCCACAAAACTCATTTGACCCACCAGAATATTCCAGAGCTGTGGCAGCTCGTCCAGTGAGGTTTTACGCAAAAACCGTCCCATCCGGGTGATATACTGGTTCGGGTCGGTCAGCAAGTTGGTGGGCACATCATGAGGCGCATCAATCCGCATCGTCCGGAACTTTAAAATGGGAAATTCCTTCTTATTCAAGCCAATGCGTCGCTGACGAAACAGAACCGGCCCTTTAGAATCCAACTTAATGGCTATAACCAAAATGACTAAGAGCGGGAGCAGCACCAGTGAAATCAGTGTTGCAAGGAGAATATCAATTCCTCGTTTAACCACGCGATTATAGAATCGCAGTTCTCGTTTCGTCTGCATGTCCTTATGGACACCTCATTTCTTTTCGATCAAAAATCCACCCAAGCGGCGGGAAAAATTAGGGTTATAATAGGGATCCCCCTGCTGCAAAACAGCGTTCCATTTCTTCTGAAAATACTCTGTCTGAACAGATACCTTCTTATGTCTGCTGGTTCGATTCAGCACAGCGTATGGTGTCCACACCTGTCGAAGGCCCAACTTTCGAAGATTCAGGCACAAATCAACATCCCAGAAGGCTTGGTCAAGAGAAGCATCCAGACCGCCGACACGCTGATAATCTGCTTTTTTGACAAGTAGGCATCCACCGTTCACTGCACTTACATCCCGAGCATAGCACAAGCAATGCATATACCCGCCAAACTTCTGCGGATAACCCAGATAAGGACATCCCACAACGGATTTTGATCCAAACCCAAGCACATATCCCGTATGGTGCAGTTTCTTCCCGGAAATTTGCATTGCGCCAACTGCTCCGACATCCGAGCGCTGCGCATACATCATCATCTCGGTCAGCCAGCCAGAATGTTCCGGACGAAGTGACGAATCAAAAAAGAGAATATATTCTCCATCCGTCTGAGCAGCTCCCAGCCGACAGCCTTCTCCATAAGACGCAGCAGGCCCTGAAGGTGCAGTATTCAGGCCATCCTCCGTGCAGGTATTCTCTCCCACCAGATGGACTTTAAAATTCGGATAATCGGTGTGGTCATTCAGGTATTCTGCCGCTTCAGCGGCACTGGCACCGCCCTTCCATTGCGGAATGACAATACTCACCACAGGCTCAGATAAGAGCGCATATCGCAGCCTGTAAACGCTGCCGCAGCCCGGAATCGTTTCTGCCTGTGCAGGATAACCCATAGTATCGGCAGCTGCTTCCACCGCACGAATACCGGACTCAGACGCATATGTTTTCGCATCCAGATTCATGGCCACCGATTGCGGATGGCTCCGCCATAGGTATAGAACCTTTGGAATATGGGCAACCTGCTTTGCCTTTGCCGTCAGTCGCAAAATCAGGTCATGATCTTGGCTTCCGTCAAACTCCTTGCGGAACAGTTTGCTATCCTCTAACAAATCTCTTGAAAACACGCTGAAATGGCAGATATAGTTGTTCGCTTTCAGCTGATCTGGAGCATAATCCGGCTTATAGTGGATGGAAACAATCTGTTTTACATCAGGGCTTTCAAATGTGGCCTCATCGGTATAAATGAAATCCGCCTGCGTATCACAGATGGTTTTCATCACTTCATAAAGTGCTGCCGGATGCAGCAGATCATCATGATCCAAAAGGCCGATATACTCGCCCGTCGCCATAGCAAGACAGGCATTGGAGTTCCCTGAAATTCCTTCATTTCGTTCCAACTTATGATAGCAAATACGGCTATCCTTCGCTGCATAACGCAGCACGCACTCGCCCACTTCCGGATCATCTGCACCACTGCCATCTGCAAAGCACAACTCCCAGTTGGCAAAGGTCTGCGCCTGCACGGAACGAATCAGTTCCTCCAAGAAAGGAAGCGGCGTGCGATAAAGCGGAACCAAAATGCTGAACTTTATTTCCCGGGGAAAGACGGTTTCACGCTGCTGTTTTAGATCCTCGGACGAATATTCGCCAAAAACTGCTCCTGCCATCCGCTTCGGAGTGTCGTGCAATTTACGCACTCCATAGGCCAGCGCTGCACGAAAGCCGATCTCTTTTCCTCTGGCTGCACCCTTTTTTATTAAGTTAAGTGCATTACCCAGCCCCATAAAGCGATCTTCTTTCTCAAATCAATCTTCCCGGAGTTCCGTCACACTGCCATGAATTTCAATCTCCGTGATTTCACGGTCCAGAACAAACTCAACCTGACTGTCCATACCGTTAAAGTACCAAGACTTCTTCACCTGAGTACCGTTTGTGCCAGTTACTTCGTAACTGATTGGCTGTCCATCAACATAAAACTCCAAATTTCGCAGCAAACACGGGGTTTCGATTACAGGATCATAGCGAAGATGTTTGGTCGCCACAGGAAGTTTATATACCTGCTCAAACGGCTTTCCATTCATCTTTACAGGTTCGCCCATGGTGTGAGACTCGTTCAGACCCTGTCCGGCATCATAGTAGAGGATAGACTTTTCATTCTTGGCCCCTTCACGTCCCTGATAAGCGGCACAAACATCACTTGCGTCTCCTACCATTTTAACCTGGCCGTGATCCAGCCAAACCACCCGGTTGCACATTTGCTCGATCTGCGCGATGGAATGCGAGACAAACAGCACCGTGGTGCCGCCGCTCATCATTTCCATCATGCGATCCAAACTCTTCTGCTGGAATTCTGCATCACCCACAGAGAGAATTTCATCTACGATCATAATCTCCGGCTGAACCACTGTTGCGATGGAAAACGCCAGTCGCATCAGCATACCAGAGGAATAGTTTCGGATTGGCATATCAATAAACTCGCCAAGTTCTGAGAACGCCAGAATCTCATCGTATTTTTCATGCAGGAATTCTTCCGTATAGCCCAGAATAGCGCCGTTCAAAAACACATTTTCCCGACCGGTCAGATCGTAGTCAAAGCCACTGCCCAGCTCAAGCATAGGCACAATATTACCGTTGATTTTAACCTCACCCTTAGTGGGAGACAGAATACCGGAAATCACCTTGAGAATCGTCGACTTGCCGGCACCGTTATGGCCAACGATGCCAACCACCTCGCCCTGCTCGATGTTAAAGCTGACATCCTGCAGCGCATAAAACTCTTTCTTTTTAATTTTTCCGGAAACCAGCTGCACAAAATACTCTTTTAAGCTATTGATTTTATCGCCGGTCATATTAAACCGCATCGACACATTTTTTACTTCGATCATATTCACAGTGCAGCACCTCACAGATACAAAGCAAAATCTTTTTGCTTGCGCTGGAAAATCCATACGCCCAGCACCAGCGGAATCACACCCACTGCCAGACAAATCAGATATGCCATGGGTTCAGGGGAAACGCGGTCAATCAAAGAACATCTTGCAAACTTCAAAAGCTGATACAAAGGGTTCAGTCTGTAAAGGGGCAGCAACTGGGCAGGAATGATGTTCTCCGGATAGAAAATCGGCGTGCAATACATCCAAACCATGCTCACAACCGTCCACAGGAACTGCGTATCCCGGAAATAAACCATCATGGTGGCAAGAATATAGGTCACGCCCAATGCAAATGCCATCATGCACAACAGCACAAACACCAGCAGCAGCCAAGATGCCGCCGGCATGACACCGGTGCAGATCGTGACGATAAACAAAGGAATCAAGGAAAACGCCACATTGATGGACGAGGACAGCATCCGGGTCAGGGGGTAAATGAACTTCGGCACATACACCTTCGTAATCAAAGGAGCATTAGAAGTAATAGCGGTCAGACCAACCGTAGTCGTTTCATTGAAGAAGTTGAACAAAACAATACCGGACAGCAGGTAGACCGGATAGTTCGGAATGGCAGAGCGGAACAAAGTGGAGAACACCACATACTGCACCATCATGGTCAGCAAGGGATTCAAAAAGCTCCAAAAAACGCCAAGCACGCTGCGACGATATTTGGTCTTAAAATCTCTGGAAACCAGCTGCTTGATCAGGAACTGATACCGATAAAGAGAATGGATACAGTCCAGCGTACCGCTCTTTTTGCCATTTTTGTCCTTGTAGACCAGCACAGCACACCAGACTGCAAGCAGAACCAACGCACCGCCTACAAACGCCCAGTAATAGGTGCCAAACCAGAGAGACTCCTCTCCAATCACCGAAAGGTACAGTTCACCTTCCAGACCGTCACCGTTGATCTGAACCTTTTCTTCATCCGTATAACTCTGAACAACGCTGCCTCGGCCCAAATTGATGCTGTTGCCATAGTATAGGGTGACAGCTTGATCGGAAGCAGCTGCGTCAGAGGTAATGACCAGCTGAACCTTTTCACCCTGCATATTCAGAATGGGGTCGTCCAAAGTGACGGTATAATCAGCATTATCGTCCAGAGTAGAACACGAGATACGATTCTCAGCCAGCTGCGTTCCGTTTTTGTCGATAAGGCGCAAGGTAAGCTCCGAATCGCACACTCTTGCATAGGTAGCAAAACGTACCCGGTAGCCAACCATACGGTCGGTATCAATGGTAACTTGCTGGGTAATGGTTTTATCAGCTGTGATCTCTCCGATTACGGTGGCAGCATCAATTGTCGGAGATGCCGTGTTTTTGAAATGGAACGAATCGCCGCCTATAAAATATAGCAACACCGCAACAGCGGCAAAGCCAATCAGAAGATAACGGATTGCTTTTTTTAAATCAAAGTCTTTTGTCATAGTGCGAATCCTTTCGCTGTAATAGCAGTATTTTGCAGATGTCACAATATCCCAATTTAGCAAGTTATTCTATCACAATATTGCATTATTTGCAAGTGATGTAGAAATCTGTCCTATTACAGCATAGTCATACAAACTGTATTTCAATCACCTTGAAATACACGATTCAACTCAACGCCTTATTACGCATAACAAGACCGATGTGGTCATGCCACACCAGTCTTGTTTCTTATAAGATGTACGGCTGATTTTAAATCAGCTGTCTTTTTTCAAGTGGGCCAATGCAGACTTGTACATCAACCGTTTCGTACCCACATTATCAAAGGCAATTTCCATCAAGGCATCGCCGCCCATGGGGGTGATGGACACCACCATGCCCTGTCCAAAGGCATCGTGACGGACCATTTCGCCCTTTTGGAAGCTGATTGACGCCGACGAAGCCGCCGTCCGCACGCCGCCAATGGTAGAACCACCATAGGAAATCGGCTTTTTCCGTACATTCTGGACTCCGTAGGCCGATCTCCCCTGCTCTTTGGAGCCTCCACCAAATCCGGTTTCGGAAGAAACTCTGGAAGAATCCGCCCAACTTCCGCCGTACTCTCGCTCCTCGTCGTATCGTTTGCGTCCGGAGCACTGCAAATACTCCGACGGAATTTCGCTGATAAAGCGGCTCATGCGGTTGGCATTTGTTCTGCCGAACAGCATACGCTGGTTGGCACAGGTCAGATAAAGATGCCGCTTTGCACGGGTGATGGCCACATAACAGAGACGGCGTTCCTCCTCCATCTCTTCCTGTTCTCCAATAGCCTTCATCCCTGGGAAAATGGACTCTTCCATGCCCACCAGGAACACAGAATCAAATTCCAATCCCTTCGCCGCATGTACTGTCATCATGGTAACGCAGGGTTCATCCGCATTCCGGTTGTCCAGATCAGTATAGAGAGAAACTTCATCTAAGAAACCGGCCAAAGAGGGCTCTTCGGCATTTTCCAGATAGCCCTGAATGGAGGACTTCAATTCCTGCACGTTTTCGATGCGTGTGCGGTTCTCAACGGTGTTTTTCTGCTCCAGTGCAGTCACATAGCCGGAGTGTTCCACGACCTCGTCGTAAAAACTCAGCAAATCCAACTCATCCTCTGACAGCTTAGCACGCAATGTCTCAATGATTTGCGTGAATTTGCCCAATTTTGCCGCCTGTTTGGTAAGCTCCGGGAACTTCGCCGCATTCAAAACGACCTCATAGAGAGAAAGGCCTTCCCGCTCCGCAACTTCAGTGGCAAGTTCCACCGTACGAGGTCCGATTCCACGCACCGGCGTATTGATAATTCGTTTGACACGCAAGTCATCCGCCGGATTATGGACCACGCAGAGATAAGCCAGCATGTCCTTCACTTCGGCACGGTCAAAGAACTTCGTGCCGCCATAGACCACATAAGGAATGCCATTTCTCTTGAAAGCGTATTCCAACTGGTTAGACTGGGCATTCATTCGGTACAGCACCGCATATTCGTTCCAGCGTTTCCCTTGGGAAACACCGGCAATGATTCGAGAGGCAACATACTGCGCTTCATCACTCTCGTTCATTGCCGTATAGGCCTGAATCAGCTCTCCGCCCTTCTCTGCCGTCCAAAGGTTTTTGCCCTTGCGTCCATGGTTGTTCTGGATCACAGCGTTTGCCGCTTCCAGAATATTCTCTGTGGATCGATAGTTTTGCTCCAGACGAATCAAGCGAGCACCCTTGTACTGATCTTCAAAAGAGAGGATATTTTCGATGGTGGCACCGCGGAAGCGATAGATGGACTGATCGTCATCTCCCACCACACAGATATTTTTCCAATGACCTGCCAAAAGAGAAGACAGCAAGTACTGAATATGGTTGGTATCCTGATACTCGTCGATCAGCACATAGCGGAATTTCTTCTGCCAATAGGAGCGAACCTCTTCCGATTGCATCAGCAATCGAACGGTATGGAGAATAATATCATCAAAATCCAGTGCATCCGCACTCCAAAGGCGGTGCTCATACTCCTGATAAATGGCTGCAATCTTCACCATCCGGAAATCGCCGGTTTTCTGAGCTTCGTCTCGGAAATCCTTCGCTAACTTCATCTCATCCTTGGCTCTGGAAATGGTCGTCAGCACACTTCTGGGCGGATACATCTTATCGTCCAAATCCATCGCCTTGAGGATCTCTTTAATGACACGAAGAGAATCGTCCGTATCATAAATCGTAAAGCTGTTTGCGAAGCCAAGTCGGTCAATGTCCCTGCGCAGAATTCGCACACAGGCAGAATGGAAGGTCGACGCCCAAATGTCATTGGCTTCCGGCCCCAGCATCCGTTCCAGACGCTCCTTTAGTTCCCCCGCCGCCTTATTGGTAAATGTAATTGCAATGATGTTCCAAGGCGCTGCCGGGTGGAGTCTGCACAAGGTTTCCGCCCGCATTCTTCCCTCTTCCGTCGGATGCTCTGCATAGGAACGGAGAAACGCCACATCTTCCGGCATCACATAATCCGGCACCTCATCAGAGTCACTGCCGCAGCCATACTTCATCAGGTTTGCAATTCGGTTGATCAGTACCGTGGTCTTTCCGCTGCCGGCGCCAGCCAGCAAGAGCAGCGGTCCCTCTGTGGTGAGGACGCCCTGTCGCTGTTCCGGATTCAGTTTTGCGTACTCCTGCCCGATGACTTCCCGGCGCAGGCATACAAATTCATCATGTTCTCTTCTATCCAGCATACAACCCATCCAACTTTACTTTCTGCCTTTGATCTGCAGCGTGTACTGGCAGCAGATATTGTCAATATCTCCGTCTGCACCAGCAGGGATTTTCAGAACACCGCCGCAATCGGCGCAGCGCAGCACAACCGAGGCATACCGCACATCCAAGGACCACCGCTTGGAACCGCAGGTGCAGGAAATACCATCCCGCTTGGCGATTTCCTTGATTTCAGACAGGACCTCCTGCATCACAAGCTCATTCAGAAAACCTTCCTTGCCGTTCTCTACATTCTCCGGCAGAGAGTCGGCGGATTCTTCCATGCGCTTGGCTGCTTCGTATACCGCCGTTTCTTCGCCGATCACGCAGCTGTCAAAGCCGGTCGCCTTACAAGTCAGGGCCAGTGCCTTCCGGCGCAGCAGAGCCTCCTGAGGGCAGGACACCTCATGATTGCGTCCGCATGCGACACAGGGCACACTCAGATGGTACATACTGCCCAGGTTCTCGATATGCAGAGACGCCTTTCCACAGGGGCAAGGAATATTGCAATCCCCGGCAGCAATCGAAAAAGCAGTCTGCTGTGCTACAACCAGCTGCTTGCACTCCGGGCAAATATACGCAAAGGTACGCTTTTCATTTGACATTTTTGAACGCTCCTTCGTAATCAAATCAGGTGATATATTATAGCACAAGTGTACGAAAAAAACAATTCTGCAAAATGCAAGTACATTCTAATTTATGGTGGATACAATCAGTGAAAGATGCTTCTTCTGCCATTTCTCTTGTATAGTCAGTAAAAGAACAACCCGGTACAAACCTTCAATGGTCTGTGCCGGGTGATTCACTTGAACGACATTAGGGTCTTGCTTTATCCGGGAATACCTTGGGATTTCTTTTAAAGCACCAGATTACTTGGCCTTGCTGTCACCGTAGTAAGCTTTGGTATACAGCTCTTTGATCTCAGAAACCAGCGGATAGACCGGGTTGACCGTGGTGCACTGGTCCTCAAATGCCTTGTAGGAAAGCTCTTCCACATTGGCCATGAAGTCTGCCTCTGCAACGCCGCAGTCCTTGATGCAGGAAGGACGCTCGGTCTTCTTCATCAGGTCCTTCACTGCCTCGATCAGCAGATCAACAGCCTCATTCACCGGGGTGTCCTTGTTGCACAGACCGATGCGGAATGCGATCTTAGCATAGCGCTCATCTGCAACATATTCCTTGTACTTGGGGAAGGGCGGGAACTTGGTGGGCTTAGTGGCATTGTACTTGATGACATACGGCAGCAGGATTGCATTGGCGCGGCCATGCGGGATGTGGCACTCTGCGCCCAGCTTGTGAGCCATGGAATGGTTCAGACCCAGGAAGGCGTTGGTAAATGCCATACCGGCAATGCAGGATGCGTTGTGCATCTTTTCACGGGCGGTCAGATCGCCGTTGTAGGACTTTTCGAGATTCTCGAACACAAGCTCAATGGCGTGGAGGGCCAGACCATCGGTGTAATCGTTTGCCATGACCGAAACATAAGCTTCAATTGCATGGGTCAGAACATCCAGACCGGTGTCAGCAACGATGCTGCGGGGCATGGAGCGGGTGAACTGAGGATCGATGATAGCAACATCCGGGGTCAGGCTATAGTCAGCCAGAGGATACTTGGTATTATCGTTGTTCTTATCAGTGATAACTGCAAAGCTGGTGACCTCACTGCCCGTACCGGAAGTAGTGGGAATGCAGACCATCTTTGCCTTTCTGCCCAGATCAGGGAACTTAAATGCACGCTTACGGATATCCAGGAAGCGCTGACGGACACCGTCAAAGCTGGTTTCGGGATGCTCGTAGAACAGCCACATACCCTTTGCTGCGTCGATTGCGCTGCCGCCGCCGATGGCGATAATCACATCGGGCTGGAAGGCGTTCATAGCCTCGACGCCGCGCATAACGCACTCAACAGAGGGATCGCTCTCGACATCAGAGTAAATCAGGCTGTGGCAGTATTCGGTGCGCTTGCGCAGGTAGTACAGGATCTTGTCGACATTGCCCAGCTGAACCATGACGGGGTCAGTGACGATGAACGCACGGCTGATGCCTTCCATCTTTTCAAGGTACTGGATGGAATCCTCTTCAAAGTAAATACGGGGAGGCACCTTAAACCACTGCATATTGACTCTCCTCTTTGCAATGCGCTTTTTGTTGATGAGGTTGATGGTGGTAACGTTCTGAGAGACACTGTTCTTACCGTAAGAGCCGCAGCCCAGAGTCAGGGACGGAGTGTTGGTGTTGTAGATATCACCGATGGCGCCCTGAGAAGAGGGGCTGTTCACAATGATACGGCCAACGCGCATTGCAATGCCGTACTTGTCTGCAATCTCCATATCGCCGGTGTGGATAACGGCGGAATGGCCCAGACCACCCAGCTCCAGCATGCGGTTTGCATATTCAAAGCCCTGCTCGGTGCTGTTGACCTTGAAGTAAGCCAAAACCGGGGACAGCTTTTCCTTTGCGAGGGGGTGCGTTCCATCGGGCTTATCCAGAGGAGCAATCAGGATCTTAGTCTTGGAAGGAACCTTCAGACCGGCCTGCTCGGCGATCCAGCAGGCAGACTTACCAACCAGAGGTGCGAACACGCCCTTATTGGGATCAGGGAACATATACTTAGTCAGCTTTTCGGTTTCTGCTGCATTCAGGAAGTAGCAGTTATTCGCCGTCATGTACTGCTCAAAGTCCTTTGCGATCTCAGCATCAACGATCACTGCCTGCTCAGAGGCGCAGATCATGCCGTTATCGAAGGTCTTGGACATCATCAGGTCGGTGCAGGCACGGTGCAGATCACAGCTCTTCTCGATGTAGCAGGGCACATTGCCGGGGCCAACGCCCAGAGCAGGCTTGCCGCAGCTGTATGCAGCCTTGACCATGCCGGGGCCGCCGGTTGCCAAGATGGTGGCGACACCGGGGTGATTCATCAGAGCGCCGGTTGCCTCAATGGAGGGCTTTTCGATCCACTGGATGCAGTTCTTAGGGGCGCCGGCCTTGACGGCAGCTTCGTACACGATGCGAGCAGCCTCAGCGGAGCACTTCTGTGCGGAGGGATGGAAGCCAAAGATGATGGGGTTACGGGTCTTGATAGAAATCAGGCTCTTGAACAGCGTGGTGGAAGTCGGGTTGGTGGTGGGGGTAACACCGGCGATCACGCCGACGGGCTCTGCCACTTCCACATAGCCTTCCATGTCGTTTTCATCGAGAATACCGACGGTCTTCTCTTTCTTGATGTCATGCCAGATATATTCGGTTGCGAACATATTCTTGATGACCTTGTCTTCATACACGCCACGGCCGGTCTCCTCGACTGCCATGCGTGCAAGCTCCTGATGCTTATCCAGTCCCGCAATTGCCATTGCGTGAACGATATTATCAATGGTCTCCTGATCCAGCGCCAAGAATTCATGCAAAGCAACCTGTGCTTTCTCAACCAGATTGTCAATCATGGTTTCAACGGATTCCTCCTGAACCATCTGTTCTGCGGGCGCAGATTTTTTCGTCTTATCAGACATTGCTGTTTCCTCCTCAAATTAACAGGGATTATACTTTTGGGGGTGTCGACCTTCGTCGTTTTCATATCATAGCACTATGTTAAAATATTATCAATACCTAATCGTTAAAAAATTAACTTAATTTAAAAATAATTTATTTTTGTAAAAATCCCGTCAAAACTGTTCATAAATTGGAAGTTCCGCTACTTTTTTGTCAAGATCAAGAATTGCATTTTTTTCATTGTTTGATTGCACAAATCGCACCCGCATCCACCCATCTTATGTTATGCATATCACCATAAAAAGTACGGCGCAGCCCCAAACAGGACTGCGCCGTACTTGAAATTATATTGATGAAGCGACCGTAAGGCGCTCCCCTTTTCGTTGATAAATTATTCCGGTCTGCCGGTACTGCTGTGCAGCACAACATCATGGCTGCCGCCTTCCACGATACTGGTGGAAGAAACAACCGTGAGTTTTGCCTTCTCCTGCAGTTCAGGAATAGAGTTGCAGCCGCAGTTGCACATGGTGCTCTTCACCTTGTACAGCGTGGTCTGCACACCGTCAGCCAGAGGGCCGGCATAAGGCACATAGCTGTCAACGCCTTCCTCAAAGGTCAGCTTGGCAGAGCCGCCCAGATCGTAGCGCTGCCAGTTTCTGGCACGGTTGGAGCCCTCACCCCAGTACTCCTTCATGGTGTTGCCGTTGATGCGAACCTTATTGGTGGGGCTTTCCTCAAAACGAGCGAAATAGCGGCCCAGCATAACAAAGTCAGCACCCATAGCCAGAGCCAGAGTGATGTGGTAATCGTGGACAATGCCGCCGTCGGAGCAGATGGGCACATAGATGCCGGTCTCACGGAAATACTCGTCACGAGCCTTGGCGACCTCGATCACAGCGGTAGCCTGACCGCGGCCAATGCCCTTGGTCTCACGGGTAATGCAGATGGAACCGCCGCCGATGCCGATCTTGACGAAGTCAGCGCCGGCCTCAGCCAGGAAACGGAAGCCATCACGGTCAACCACATTGCCGGCACCGACCTTGACGGTGTTTCCGTACTTCTCACGCACCCACTTCAGAGTGCGGCTCTGCCACTCAGAGTACCCCTCGGAAGAGTCGATGCACAGAACATCAGCACCAGCCTCGATCAAAGCGGGAATACGAGTCTCATAGTCACGGGTATTGATACCAGCGCCAACCACATAGCTCTTGTTGGCATCCAGCAGCTCGTTCACATTCTCCTTATGGCTGTCGTAGTCCTTGCGGAAAACGATGTACTTCAAGCAGCCGTTATCATCCACAATGGGCAGAGCATTGATCTTGTTGTCCCAGATGATGTCGTTTGCTTCCTTCAGCGTGGTGGAAGCAGGAGCAGTAACCAGCTTGGACATGGGAGTCATAAAATCCTTGACCTTAATGTCAGTGCTCATGCGGCTGACACGGTAGTCACGGCTGGTGACCAGACCAACCAGAACGCCGTTTGCGGAGCCGTCCTCCGTGATGGCGATGGTGGAATGACCGGTCTTTGCCTTCAGAGCCAGAACATCAGCCAGAGTGTTCTCGGGCGAGAGATTGGAGTCAGAAGTGACAAAACCCTTCTTGTAGTCCTTCACACGGGCAACCATGGCTGCCTCGTCCTCAATGCTCTGAGAACCGTAGATAAAGGAGACACCGCCCTGCTTTGCCAGTGCAACTGCCAGCTTTTCACCGGAAACAGACTGCATGATGGCGCTGATCATAGGAATGTTCATGGTAAGGGGGCATTCTTCCTGGCCCTTGCGATATTTCACAAGAGGAGTCTTAAGGCTGACAGCATCAGGAATATTTTCAGAAGAAGAGTAACCAGGCACCAGAAGGTATTCACCAAAGGTACGGGAAGGTTCCGGATAATAATAAGCCATAATTATGTGTCTCCTTTACTTTTTTGTTTCTTGTGCATCTAATCATAGCATATTTTTTTAGGGATTACAAACCATTCTCTGCCGGACTTTTTCGTTTTTTCGACCTATTTTTAATGCACTTTCTACAAAAGGTACTACCTATTTCTTTTTCTGTTTCATACCGGTATATTTCCGTTTCAAAAACAGATAATAGAGTAAAAATCCGAGCAAAAGGTGGTCTCTTTGATGAACAAAATCGGGCAATACAGCTACCATCTGCCCCATACTCCCTCCATTCTGTCCTACGCCAGCACCGCTGGCAAAAAAGAAGGCGAAGGTCCCTGCGGCACATGGTTCGATCTGGTGGTGTCGGACACCAAAATGGGGCAGCGCACTTGGGAAAAAGGAGAATCCTCGTTCCAGAAAACCACATTGCGGCAGGCACTGAAAAAAGCGGAGCTATCTCCGGCTGAACTGGACCTGCTTCTGGCCGGAGACCTCCTAAACCAGTGCACCAGCAGCAACTATGCCGCCCGGGATCTGGGCATTCCCTTTTTCGGCTTATACGGTGCCTGTTCCACAATGGCAGAATCCTTAGCGCTTGCTGCAATGCTGACGGACGGCGGGTACGGCAACCACATTGCAGCAATGACCTCCTCCCACTTCTGTACCGCAGAGCGGCAGTACCGTATGCCGCTGGAGTATGGCTCCCAACGCACTCCCACAGCCCAGTGGACCACCACCGGCTGCGGCGCGGTCATTTTATCTCCAACCGGGAGCGGCCCCTATATTACCCATATCACCACAGGATGTATTCAAGATTGGGGCATCAAGGATCCGGCTAATATGGGCGCTGCCATGGCTCCGGCTGCCTACGCAACTCTCAGGCATCATTTTCAGGACACCGGACGCACCCCTGAGGATT
>JAHHSJ010000021.1 GCA_020025295.1 Oscillospiraceae bacterium
CATGGCGCTGTTCGTCCTTGCTGTCAACAAGGGCTTATGCGCAACGTTTCGCACAATTTTTGAACGAATGTGCCTCGTCAACAAAGAGCCGATCCACACCCAGCTGCTCAAAGGTCACCACATCATCCTTACGGTCGGAATCCAGTAGCTTCTTGAGTTTTACTTCGAGACTTTTCTTTGTGCGCTCCAGGCCTTTGACAGTAAATCGCTCTGCACCGCTGATCTTCAACTCCTGCAGACCTTCTTCGATTTCAGCAATCTGGTCATTCAACATCTGCTCTTGACGCTCCTGAGAAACGGGGATTTTTTCAAATTGACTATGCCCCATAATGACAGCGTCATAGTTGCCGGTTGCGATTCTGCCGCAGAATTTCTTTCTGTTTTTGGGTTCAAAATCCTTCTTTGTGGCAACCAAAATATTTGCAGAGGGGTAAAGGCGCAGAAACTCTGCTGCCCACTGCTCAGTCAGATGGTTGGGAACGGCAAACAAGGACTTTTGGCAAAGCCCCAGCCGTTTGCTTTCCATTGCGGCTGCTGCCATTTCGAAGGTTTTGCCCGCACCTACCTGGTGGGCAAGCAAGGTGTTTCCACCATAGAGGACATGAGCAACGGCATTCAGCTGATGGTCCCGCAGCTTGATTTCTGGATTCATGCCGGAAAAAGTGATGTGCTTTCCGTCGTATTCTCTTGGCCGAGTACTGTTATACAGTTCGTTGTATTTTGCGACCAGAGCTTGCCTGCGGTCCGGGTCACGCCAGACCCAATCTTGAAAAGCGTCCTTGATGGCTTGCTGCTTTTGCTGGGCCAGAGTTGTTTCCTTGGAGTTGAGCACACGGCGCTCCTTGCCATCGGGATCGGTAACCGTATCATAGACACGGACATCCCGGAGATTTAAGGTGTCTTCCAGAATTTTATATGCGTTGACCCTTTCCGTGCCGTAGGTCACTCTGGAGTTAATATCATGATAGCCCACATTACTTTTGCCTTTAATATACCACTCGGCAGTAAACGGAGAGAAAGTCACATCAATGGAACGGCGAAGGTAAAAGGGAGGCTCCAGCAGATCAAACATGAACTCTCTGATATAGTCCTGGTCGATCCATGTGGCACCCAAACGAACCTCAATTTCGGAAGCGTCCAGATCCACCGGCTGTGCCTGCTTCAATGCCTCCACATTATCCAGCATGGCGTTGTACTTGGGCGTTCCCTCGGTATATTCAAGAGCTTGCGTGTAATAGTTCAGCTTCTCCCGGACATTGCCTGATAAAAAATCATCAGCGGTCCGGTAGGTGTACGAGCCATCGGGCTTGCGATTCATATCCATAAAGATGACGCCACGAAGCTCGGAGAACAGCTCCTGTTCCGTTTTTCCAGTCAGCTCAGACATATACTCCATATCTACACAGGCTCGCTCAGAAATGGATACTGCCAGAGCCTCACTCGCTGTATCCACGGAGGTAACAGCTTCGTGTGGACGAATGGTGCGCTTGGAGAACATATCTGCCTTCCGTTCCAGGTGCTTATCTTCATCCAGAACCTCCAGAGAGCAGAGCAGATAGTAGGAGCTATCATCTGAAAAAGCCAAGGCATTGGCACGGCTATTGATAAGGCCGTACTTTTTGGTGTAGGTGTCATAGAGGTCATTCAGTTCAGCCTGGGTAGCGTGGATCTCGGCGTCATCAATATAGCCGTCCAACTGTTGGTCGATCAGCTTGTGAACACAGTCCCGCAGCTCCACCATGCCCTTCACACGCTCTTTGGCGGTGGAGTTCAGGTCAGGCTTGACCATGCGGCTGTTTTCACGATAGTAAACCTCTCCGTCCACAACAGCATAGCTGTAGTTCTTCACATTAGGGTCAGCCGGAATGGTTGTGTCAATCGCTTCACCTTCGCCCAAATCAGGCAGCTCTGCTTCCTGATAGGTGCCGTGAATGTTCTGGATGGCATCATGGAGCTGGTCTGACAACTCAGCATCTGGAATGGGCTTTACGGTATATTCCATGCCGTGGGGACCACTCTGTTCAGCACTGATGCCCAAGACCATTTCGGGGTGCTGCTGGAAATAGCTGTTGATGGTATAACCGTCCTCGTTAATTTCTGTTTGTGTCCAGTCAGGAGTGACAGTCAGAGGCTGCTCTCTCTTTTGGAAAAACAGAATATCGCTGACCACTTCGGCACCGGCATTGGCCTTAAACGCATTGTTGGGAAGTCGGATTGCACCCAGCAGATCCGCTTTTTGCGCCAGATGACGACGCACGGTGCTGTCCTTGGCATCCATGGTGTAGCGGGAGGTGACGATGGCCACAATACCACCGGGACGAACTTGGTCCAAAGATTTGGCAGCAAAGTAGTTGTGAATGCTGAATCCCAGCTTGTTGTAGGCTTTATCGTCTACCTGATACTGACCAAAAGGAACATTTCCGATAACAAGATCATAAAAATCAGGGCGGTCAGTATTTTCAAAGCCTGTAATCTGGATCTCTGCCTTGGGGTAAAGCTGCTGTGCGATTCTTCCGCTGATGGGGTCGAGTTCCACGCCATACAAGTGGCTGTCCTGCATTTCCTCCGGTAGCATACCAAAGAAATTACCCACACCGCAGGAGGGTTCCAGAATATTGCCGGTAGCATAACCCATGTTGCCCACGGCATCGTAGATGGCCTTGATAATCGTAGGGCTGGTGTAGTGGGCGTTGAGCGTACTGGCTCTGGCAGCTTCATATTCCTCCGGGGTCAGCAGCTTCTTCAGTTCCTGGTACTCTGCAGACCAAGCGGGCTTATCTGGGTCAAAGGCATCCACAAGTCCACCCCAGCCCACATAGCGGGACAGCACTTCCTGTTGCTCCGGGATGGCCTGTCGGTTATCAGCTTCCAGTTCCTTTAGAAGTTTGATGGCGTGGATATTAGCCTGGAACTTTTCCTTGGCACCGCCACCGCCAAGACCATCATCTGTGATGCGGAAATTTTTGGCGTTGGCACGGATCTGTGCCTTATGCTCCTCGTGAGCTGCTTTCTGAGCTGCCTGAGAATTGGGGAACTCAACCCATTCGCCATCAATAGGAATGGATACAGGGCTATCTGCTCGTGCCGGAGGCTCCGGTTCATCCACATGGAGTGTTTCGACAACCACATCGAAGGGAAGATGTGTGTCTTCTCCGGAATAGGTTGCTGCGGTTTCTGTATGATAACCCGGATTGTTCTCCTTGACCTCAACCGAAGGTAAATCATTGGAGAGCAAGTGGTTGTTGCGCTCATCTTCCAGTAAAAGTCGTTCAAAGACTTCTTTGTTTTCAGAGCGATAGATGGGGTAAATCATTCCGGGAGGCAGCAGCTCGACATGATAGGAGTCAATATCTGTGATGGTATAGGGATCACCCTCAAGATATACCGTGTCGCCAATCTCATAGGTGACCTTCTTATCTTGCTGACGGTCAGGATGCAGAACAGCCTGCACCTTTTCCCGCAGACCGGGTTCATCCTTCAGCTGGGCGGAGTCAATCCAATCATACGCCTCGTCCCAATTTTGAAAAGAGATAGGATAGCTGTCTGTGACGGAGTAAAATACATGGTCATCGGCACCACTCGGAGAAAGGGGACGATATTCAAATCCTGCCGTTTCCATCGCATGGATGATGCGCTGCCTATCTTCCGGGAGTGCATCAACAATGAGTTTTGTTTTCTCCTCCATGCTTTTGACGTCGGCCATGACCTGCTCCACGAACCGATTGCTCTCGCCGTTTTCCAGCCGATCCCGGATTTCTACGGGGTCAATATGCTCCCAATTATCCTGCTCTTGCTCGGTAAAAAAGCGGTCTTCCTGGATGAGCTTGGCGATACCACGCTGCACCTTAGACCAAGGCAGCACCATTTCTTCAGGACTGTCAGGACGCACGACGAAAGGCTTATCGGCTCCATATTCCTGAGAGAGCCACGATGCAGTTTCCTTTTCACGGCCATGCTCTCTCATGTGCCGAACAACGGCTCGTTTGCTGTCAGGGCTTCCGTTCCATGCCTGCAGAGCCTGTGTTATATCGTCCTGAGAAATCGGACGAAGCTGCTCATGCAGCTGGGGATAGGTTTCTTCAACAGCTTCCTGCAGCAACCGATCTCGGAAGTCCTTGTTCTCTGCATACAGATGGATCAGCTGGTCATCATGTGTATCCAAAATGGCTCGCTGAACAGCCGTCTTGCCCGCATTGACAGCGGCTTCGTGGTCACTATGACCGCAGGCATTCCGATATGCGGCATCATCGCTGATTTTTTCAATCACGGTGGGTTTGTACTGTGATAACCATTCCTCTGTGGTAGGCTCCCTCGTGACATCAGGAACAGGCTCGGTGTCTGCAAGCTCCTTTTCGGCTTGAATCTTATCAAGGGCGTCTTTTTCGGCAGATGTGAGATAACGATCCTTCCGAATCAACTCCGCAATTCGCTTTGCCACGCTGACCCAATTCATCTGGATCTCCGTACAGCCATCTTTTTTCAGCGAAATACCCTTGGCGCTATGATCCTCCATACTGCCGCTGGCACCGGAAACTGCGTGAGAATGACCACCGGTACCATATTCGTTCTTCAGAAAATCAGCCTGTTCTTTGGTGGCGTGGTTCTGCGTGAAAAACTGATATATTCTGCTTTGCCCACCAGCCATACCGCTGCCACCGGCGAGAGTTTCAGCAATTTCATCCTCTGTAATAAACTGCTGAACCGCAGGTGGCTCTGCAAAGTTACTGTAATATTCCTGGCGGGGAATAGAAAGGTCTTGAAGCCTATTCAAGAGTTCATCGGGCTTGTGATAGTGGAAGCGAAGCAGCTCCCGGTGATCTGCGTAGGAGCGAGCAAAAGCTGCAAGCTCCTGTATGACCTTTTTGCGATATACTGGATCAGCCAGCATGGCACCCAATTTTGCAGTTTCTTCTGGAAACCCACCGCCCTGCGCATTGTTCAGGGAGAGCATCCAGTCCTGGCCTCTGGCAGTATCTGAGAAATCCTGACGAAGATACCAGAGGCTTTGAGCAATCTCAGTACGCTCGTGGAATCCGGCTTCCGCCACCTCCACATTGGTAGCGTAATTGCCGTCTGCCAGCAACTCTCCGATACGATGTGCGGCTTCCTCCCAAGGGATAACCATTGCGGAGGAAAGATACCTTGCAGAGTCCCCAAGGGCCATGTGAATGCCATCCTCGGCATACCATGCTGCATACCGGCCATACTCTGTGACAATGCCATTTCCACCACGAAACAGAGATTGCAGGAACTCCGCATTTTTATCGTCTGGCTTTCTTTTGGAAAACTCGGCTACGATCTTCATCCGGGGCTTTTCGCCGTTACCACCAAGCCGGAGCATTTCATCAACAATGCTCTGGTCAATGGACATAGAAAAAGCGGAGGGTGAAACTTCACTCTCCGCTGTGTCGATATATGCGATTTGGTCTGCCTCTGAGGGGAAAAGGCTCAGCTGGGATACCTGCTGATTTAACTGTAAATCAGCTCGTTCAGGATCACTTCCTCGACCTGTGCTTTCAGCGTGTTCATCAGCCCCACCCATTTCATGGGGTCCGTGGCCTTCAGGTGCTCCGTCACTCCGGCGTCCTGCATCATGGGAGGCAGCATCTCTTCCAGCCGGCTGTTCGCCGCCTTGTCGATCTCTCGCAGGTGCGGGTACAGGGTTTCGGACAGGATCATTCTGTTCCACAGCAGGGGCCGGTGCTCCCGCAGGTAAGTCTTTCTGAGCCTCCCGTACTTGCCCAGAGGACGCTCCTCCGTCTGGCTGAGGCTGATGTTGGGGATCAGGTAGTCCCCGTTCTGCGTGTAGGTCAGTTCGTTCATATTCTGTCATCCTTTCTGCCGTGGCTTGACGGCTCTGCTCTCTGTCATAGTTGCGGATGGTCACTTCAATTTGCCGAAGAACCTGCTGATTGATTTGGCTCACGGCAGTACCCAAAACAGAGGCTGCTTCGGGCGTGTTAAAATCGAAAACAGCGAGGAAATCTTCATGGAGAAAATAGCGTTCCGGCTCCATGCCACACCGGGACATCAGAGCGTAAGTGATGCTCACGGATGCTGCTTTATAGAATTGAGCCTTGATGTTGAGGTCATCATAACCCTCCAAAAAAGAATCTGCAACGATGTCATACACATCCTGCTGATGCTCCTGCCAGTAATCATCTACCAGCTTGGAGGCTGCGTCCTCCATCTGACCAATGAGGCCTTTTTCGGGTGTCACCTGATAGTTTCTTTCCAGCATTTCAGAAACGATAGGGATGTGAGCATCCTCCATCGACCAAAGATTTACCGGCCTGGAATGTTCACGCCCCTGGGTGTCGGCTACATCAAACACATAGCGAAGTCTGGGATTATCCCCGCTGGTGTCAACCAGGGCAATACCGTGGGAGCCTCGACGGATGTACCGACCCATTTTCTGATTCCAGAAATCGAATTCAGCACAGGCTGTAGCGTCAGGCCGCTGAGCATGAATCATGATTTGTTCGTTATATGGGTACTTGTATAAGCGGGCAGCTGTCCGGAGAAAATCCGTCCATCCGTTATAAGTCCCCGTCACTTCTTTTGCAGCGGCATCAGCCATCTGGCAATAAAGCTGTAGCTTGCTCGGCAATTTTGAGTCCTCCTTTCCTTTTTGAAAGACGGAGGGAGCGACTTTTTATCGCTCCCTCACGGTACTTATTCATCAAAATCCGGGATCAGATCCAAAGCGTTGTACTCTGCATCTGTCATGGTGTCCAGCTTGTCGAGAACGCTGTTGGTCATGTCCAGCAGCTCCAGCTCATCGGATTCCAGATACTTCTTCATATCCTGAAGCCGGTGGATGGCATCATTTCGAGTGCCGTTGCTGTAGATGCAAAGGAGATTCAGTTCATCATGGGTCAACTCATTCATGTTATCGCTCTCTTTCTGCACTCTTGTTGGGTGCGGTTTTCTTTTGGCTATCCTGGGTTGCACGGAGCTTTTCCAGAACAGAGGGCTTTTTGCCCCTACTTTCCACAGTGGTCTTGTCATGTTCCTCTCGCTGGATTGCTTCGGCGTAGGCCAGCAAAGAGATCGGCTGTCCACTTTTTGCCTGCTCCTCCAGCTCTTTGGAAGACGGTTCCTTGGGACCGTTATTGATGATGCCATCAATCATTCCATAATCGTCCTCCATCGCCATTTCAGCGTTTTTCAGAGCATTTTCGGGCATGAACTCCGGTACATCTACAAAGCCCATACTGTCCGTATAGTGGCACGATACCACGCCATCCTGCTTGATGGCAACGATGTCACTGACACTCATGGAGGGGCTGTGATAATCTGCAGGGTGGTGGAGATTGAATTGCTCGTAAAGCCCTTCCAGCCTTGTGGTAGTGTCGCCTTGTGCCGTCAAAGGCGCAGTATAAATCAGGTCATAGTTCTGACGGTCCACCGGAATATCGTGGCTTTTGAGCCAGTCCATCCCCATGAACCGTATGCCGTCCGGGTCCTCCTGCTTTACCTGATATATGGCATAGCAATCGCCAGGATAGTCCTTGAACGCCTGCTCCCGTTCCTGCTGATGCTGCTGTCGGTCCATCACCTTGTCGTGGAACTCAGAGGTTTGCTCCCAATCCTCATGGGTGATGCCAAACATTCCCTCAAAGGCTTGTACCTCGTCAGCATCAAAGGCCATCGCTTCGGTGTTGTCGCTGTGCAGCAGATAAATCGTCACATCACGCCGAGCCATTTCCATAGCCATGTCCTTGGACACAGGAAGCATATCGGCGTCCAAATAGCCGTACTGCCGCAGATCCTCTGCACGGAGCGATGGGTCAGGCACCGGATATTCATCCAGCTTTTGTTCGGGTGGCTCCGGCTGAAGGGTGGACAAGGGAACAGATTTGGTGTTATTCACACTGAGATGATGAAGCTCACAGATTTCACGCTGCGCAGATGCCATAGATAGGTGAGGATCGGTTATGACGCCGCCATCCAACTCAGCCTTTGTTGCTACATCATAGATGGTGTAGTCGTAGCCGTCGTCAGATCGTTGGATGTGCAGATAGCTTTGGCCGTCCAGGTTCAAGAGCTTCTCATCCGGGTCCTCTTGAAAATAGGGGTTCTTCCATTCGGAAAAGAGCATATCCTTCGGGGAAAGGAATTGGCCGTCGTCACCTTTTTCGTATCGGTTGATACGGTCAAAACCAAGATCCTCCTGCATACGGTGCAGGACTTCCATGACCTCCGGCGAGGAGTGTAGCGCCTCCATTCTGGTAAAATCGTCAACCAGATAGTTACGACCGGCTCTTACATGAAGAAGGTCCGCAGCGCTGGGGGGATTTTCCCTCTGGATGCCGAAGGTAAGCCATGCATAGGGCATATCGCTTTGGGGATTAACGGTTTCATCCCGGTTATACTCTTTCGTGCGAAGTTCCTTGAAACGGGCCGCAGCGTCCTCGTAGCTGTCATAAAACTCGATAGGGGTTCTCTCGCTGGGAATCTGTGCAAGCGCCGGATTGTCAACGCAAGATAGGCCATTGGGGAGCGTATCCAAGTCATAGATGAAATCATGGGGAATAACGTCCCCATTTTTATCTTTATAGAGGACAATAGACAATGGTACGCCATTGTTGCAGCAATCCTTGATTTCCAACTCAAATTTTGAGGGGTCATCAAACTCGATGCTTTCTCCAACGGCTCCGTTGGTTCCAAGGTAGTCGATCCGGCCAACCAGTTTCTCTGCCTCCTGCTGCATTTCACGGATTGCAGGTCCATTCCAGGTCATAATGTCGGGTATGACATAGCAGCGCCACCGTCCTTCGTCTACGGACGGCTCCGCCTTCACAGGCTCTGGGGTCACTTCCGGCACAGCCTGTTCCTTGGCGTCGATCCCTCGCTCCTTACAGATTTCACGGTAGTTGCGGTCAATATCTGAGATCAGCTCACCGGCAGTTCGGTTGATGGTTTCCAGGCTGGCCTTCAGCTCTGGCAGTTCCTTGCCCTTTGACCATGTGGCAATATAGCCGAAGCTGTTTTCTCCGGTCTGAATACCGTAATACTGGCATACCGAATAACTGACGCTCTCAGCTTCCACTTCTTCGGTGGAGCGGTCTTTCTTACGGTCAGAGTTGTCGTTTTTCTTGTAATTATGAAGTTTGCTGTGGGCGATTTCATGGACAGCAGCGGAAACCGTCTGCACTTCACTCATACCGGTACGGATTGCGATCCGCTGATCGGAGGGGCTGAAATAGCCGTCGTTATCCTTTGACATCACCTCAAATGTCATGGGGACGGGAGCGCTGCGCCGCAAGGCTTCTATGAAAACCTCGTAGTTTTGGACATCACCGGTGAGGTTCGCTGCAAGCTCGGGCAAGGGCTTTCCGTCTGTCTGGCTCACATCGAATACTTTGACAGGCCGGAACATGGGAATTTCAATTTCCTTTTCTTCGGTGATGATATTGCCGTCTTTGTCCAGCATAGGGGCCTTGGTGTCCGGGTCCAGCTTCTGTTCCTCAATTTTCTTTTTGAACGGGGTGGGTGCAATGATAGTAATGCCATGCTCACCCTTTTTAACATGGCGATCAAACTGATTTTTCCACTTGCCAAAGCCTGCAACCAAACTGGCATCAGGCTTCTGGAGGTAGATGAGCATGGTATTATTCAGACTGTACTTGTGAAACCGGGACATCACAGAGAGATATTGCATATATTTTTCGCTCTGAAACAGCTCCTGAATACCTGCCTCAATACTGTCTGTGATTTCCTTCAATCGTTCTTTGTTGGTTTGCTTTTCAGCCATTGGTGGATTGACCTCCTATTCATTAAACTTTTTGGACCAATCGCTTAAACTTGACGGGTGACGCATCCAGATACTCATCCAGTATCTTGCTTTGAGCCTTGGTATCTGCATATACAGTCAAGCTGATTGTCTTTGTGTCCCAATCTCGTGTATAGCAATCTGACGCCACATTGGTGATGTGATGCTGAGCCAGATAGTCCCGCAGCTCCTGCATGGCGTCCTTGTTGTCAGAGAGGATCACATTGATGTAGGTTTTCTCCTTGGAAAATCTTCCGCTGAGAGTAATGGCAATACAGCAGCCAACGCCACCGCCGATTGCGACAACCAAGATAGCAAGATTGCTGTTAGTAGAAAGCACATTCTTGATAAGGGTAAAATAGATGAAATCTGAAACCACAACAGTCAGACCGGCCAGCAGGCAACGATTCCGCTGGATCAGAATAGTTTTCGTGGTGTTGATGGTGTTGTCCAGTACCTTTGCCAGAAACAACACGATGTAGTAGATAAAACTTGTCATTTGTCCATTCCTTTTCAAAAAAATAATGGCTCCCGCATAGGCTATGAAACCTACACGGGAGCCATGTTCAATTATCTGGAGCCAAACTCCAGCTTGTAATGGGTGTGGCTTCCGTCATCTTCCAGCACAATGTTGGCATCAAAGTTTTTGCCGGTTCGCTCGGAATAAATGCCGCTGACATAGGTTTTGCCATCCCTGAGCAGAGAAGTGGCCATTTTCTTAGTCAGATTGATTTTCTTGCTGCTCAGGAACCGGTTGTCTCGCCAAAGGCCGAAATGGCAATCATTTCTCTCACAGAAATACCCTTTTTTGCTTTCGGTCACATCACCACCGCAGCGGGGGCATTTGCCGACAACGGGACGGCCGGAGGGGAAAAGAACTTCGGCACCGGGAACCACCTCATAGGTGCCAATCAATTCGGAAACCATACTGTTGATCTCGGAGAGGAAATCATCGGGAGCAAGCTCTCCGTGTTCAATCTCCAACAGTTTATGCTCCCACTCGGCGGTCAGCAGAGGAGACTGCAAGGCTTCAGGCAGAACCGTGATGAGAGAGGTGCCGCAGGAGGTGGGAACCAGGCTGACGGCCTTTTTTGCCTTTTTGCGCTCCACAAAGCCGGTAGCAACCAGCTTCTCCAAGATAGATGCTCTTGTAGCGGGAGTTCCCAGGCCCTTTCGCTCGGTATCTTCGGGCATATCCTCTTTACCGGCAGTTTCCATGGATGCCAGCAGAGTGTCCTCAGTGTAGTGCTTGGGGGGCGTAGTTTTTCCCTCCTTGATGGTTTCGCTTTCGGGGACCAACTCCATGCCGATTTCAAGGTTTGCGGGAAGCACATCCATCTGCTTCTGGGGCATATATGCCTTCCATCCGGGATTTTCCACGGCCTTGCCCTTGGCAATGAACTCGGCATTGCCGCAGCGGAGGGTTACTACAGTTTCGGTGTAGCGGTACGCCTCACTTACAGCTTTCAGCACCTGAGTTGCAATCAGTCTGAGAACTTCTCGTTCCCCAGCAGGCAGATTTGCCAGATTGGTTTCCCCAGCAGCCATAGTGGGGATAATTGCATGGTGGTCGGATACCTTGGCACTGTTGCAGACCTGAGCTGTAATTGCCACTGTGGGGGGATTTTCTTCTGCAATATTGGCAGAACACAGGGTAATCGCACGGACGCTGCCCTCCATATCGTCAGTCAGATACCGGCTGTCGGTTCTGGGATAGGTGCAGAGCTTCTGCTCATACAACGCTTGAAGGTAGTCCAGAGTCTGTTGTGCAGTATAGCCCAGAATACGGTTGGCATCACGCTGGAGAGAGGTTAAATCGTATAGGGCAGGAGCCTTTTCGGTGTGTTCCTTGCACTCCACATTGGATACCGAAACCTTATTCTCGCTGCACTGCGCTTTCAAGGCTTCAGCGGTGCCCCTATCCTTGAACTTCTCGCTGGTGGCAGCGAAAGAGTTGAAGTCCAGGTCCACCGTGTAGAATGGCTCCGACTGAAAAGCACTGATCTCTGCTTCACGCTGCACCAGAAGGGCCAGCGTGGGAGAAACAACCCGGCCCACATTCAAAGTGCGGTGGTAGAGAACAGAAAAAAGACGGGTGGCATTGATGCCAACCGTCCAGTCTGCCTTGCTGCGGCAGAGTGCAGATGCGTAAAGGTTATCATAGTCGGAGCCATTGCGGAGATTGGCAAAGCCTTCCTCGATGGCCATGTCCTCCATGGAAGAGATCCAGAGGCGCTTCATAGGCTTGTAACAGCCGGCCAGATTGTAAACGGTGCGGAAGATCAGTTCGCCCTCACGCCCAGCATCACAGGCATTGATGACGGTATCCACATCGCTGCGGTTCATCAGGCTGCGGAGCAGAGAAAACTGCTTGCCCTTGTCACGGCTGACCACATACTGCCAGGGCTCAGGCAGGATGGGCAGGTCCTCCAGTACCCATTTGCCATAACGCTGATCGTAGGTTTCTGCGTCTGCCAGCTCAGCCAGATGGCCGAAGCACCAAGACACCAGATGGCCGTTACCGGACAGGTAGCCGTCCTCCTTCTTGGTGGCACCCAGAACGGCTGCGATGCTCTTAGCCACAGAGGGCTTTTCTGCAATAATTAAATCCATTGTGTAGTTCCTTTCTGTATGATTTTATTTACGGGATGATTTAGAATTTACTCTTTTTCCTCATCCTCGTTTTCAAACTCGTAGTCCTCGTTGTCCGGCTCATCTTCGTCTTCACCGTAATCGTAGTCATCCAGGTCGGAGCTGCCCTTGGTATCGGGCTTGCCCTTGCGGAGCTTGAACCAGTAGAAGGCACCGCCACCGGCAAGAGCCAGGATCAAAACGAGGGCAATCATTGCTGTGCTCTTGTTGGAACTGTTTTCAGGTTCCGGGGTGACCTGCTGTTCTGCAGGAGGTTCGGCAGGCTTTGTTTCTTCGACAGGAGCTTCTTTTCCGGTACACTCGCTGGGATTCTGCTTACAGACCGGACAGCTATCATTTACATGACCGGGGGTGCATTTTTCCTTACAGGAGCAAACAGGCTTCACGGTGCCGCCTTCCTCCATCAAAGCCATAAGGTCAGCTTCATCCACAAGGTTGAGGAAGTAGACATTCTCTGTATCACCGGCTCGGTCGATGACCAGATAAAAGGTATTGCCGTTTTTGGATTGGACGGTGAGAAACTGCTTGTTGCCAACGGTGGATTCCTCGCTGACATAGGCATCGTTCTGGAGAATATCGTCCACCAAGGTGAGATTGCCAGGGGGCGTCAAAGGCTTGCTTTCCTGTTTTTCGGGGACTGCGACGCCCTCCGTAGACACTGTAATGTTTGTGATAGGGCCGGACGGCTTTGCGGTTCCGTTTTCATCAGAGGCATAGCAGCCACCTCCGTCGCTGGCAAATGCCGTGACCGAGAATGTCGTCATACACATCACGACTGCAAACAGAGCTGCCAGCTTTCTAATCTTAGATTTCATCTGCAATTTCCTCCTTTTCCTCCGAAATTTTGGCAGTGGGTTTCTGCTCAAGCAGTTCCAGAAGGTCTGCCAGCTGGTCAATGGTCAGGCCATTCTCACGAACAATGCCCACAATATCCGTGTTCTCCAGATTGAGGATCTGCTCATCAGTGGTTTTCAGACGCTCCTGCAAGGACTCGATGCGGGCAGCCAGTTTGTTGCGTTCTTCCTTCAGCTTTTCAATTCTGGGGTTCATAGTATACCTCCGTTTTCTTTATGGTGTAGGCAAGCGGCCATAGGCAAGGAAATGATCCTGCCAGTAGCTCGTGTTGGTTGGTGCATAATGGATCGGATCTCCACAGTGCAGCATCATGTTATTGCCGACATAGATACCGACATGGGAAGCACCAGTGGTGTCATAGGTTCCCTGGAAAAATATCAGATCGCCGGGACGGGCGTTGGCAGGTGAAACCCTGGTGCAGATACCCAGCAAACCGGATGCACCCAGGCGTCCAAAATCCCAACCTACTCCACAGTTGTTGCAGACCCAGCTAACAAATCCTGAACAATCAAAAGAAGTAGAAGGATTAGACCCACCCCAGACATATGGAAAACCAAGATACTTCTCTGCTTCTGTAATCATGGAAGCAAACTGCTCATCCGCCAGAGCTTCGGGAGGAATTTCGTATTTCTCATATTCGGTGTCGTAATACTTGCCAACATAACCAGAATCGCCGAAAAGGTCGGGTCTGTTACCGAGTGTCCCCATGTAGAGGGCATACATGGAAAGCTGTTCCTCGGACATGATGTAGATGGGGACATGGGAGAGGTTAAAGTTTTCCAGCGTCACGAAGCACTTGTAGTAGATATAGGGAACCTGCACATCATAGTCATACTCTACCAAGTAGGATTCACCGGTATCGGGATCTGTTACAAGTCTCGTGCCGGTCCTGGTTTCCGTTCGGTAGCGTGTTTCAGGGACAACTTCCTCTGTGAGAATGTATTGCTTATCAAAGAGCATCTGCAATTCATCCCCAACTTCATCAACGGTCCATTCGCCCCCTTTTAGGGCGGTTAAAGCAGAGATCAGCACATAGGGGTCGTGCCAGATTTCATCCAGTTCAAAATGGTATTCATCGTAATCATGGTCGGCCTCATAGCGGTCGAGCATTTGCTGGAGTTCTGCCTCCATAGCGCAGTATTGCGCCTCAGCAGCCTGCATATCACTGTCAGCGAGAGGATAGGTGGAGGATGTAATGCTGGAGCCGATACCCTGGAACAAAACCGAACAACTGGAAAATGCACTGACTATGATAAGAACCAAGGCCGCAAGACCTGCAAGCAAGAGAATTCCTTTGCGGTGTTTTGCGATAAAGGCACCGGCATTTTTTGTTTCCTCGCCTGCCTTTTTTGCCGATTTAGTAGCCTTGGCAGTTACTTCAGAAGCGTGGACGGCAGAACCAGATGCCTGTCCAGCTTTTGCAGCGGCGTATTCCTTTTTAATGGCCCGCCTCTGCTGCCATTTGGAATAGGGATTCGCCGCATATCCATGCTCACTTTCATATTCCTTGTTCAATGCTCGGAGGTTTGCCTTGTCCGCAGCCGCTTCCGCTTTCTCAGCTTTTCGATAGGGCTTTTCCTTATGAGAGTGGTGGACGGTTTCCACCACTCTCACGGTTGCCTCTGTGTCCTCGGTCAGTGTATTGGCAGCATTGATTCCGGCGTTGTCGTCACTATCCTCACGAATCTGCCGATGTGCATGGGAGCGAACCGTATCCAGTGGGGCATGAGCTGTGGCATGGGTCAGCTTTGAAGTGGGCCTTTTCTTATCCACTTCTTCAAAAGAAAGGCGTGTTGTAATTTTGCCGGTTTTGGCATCTACAACACGCTCTTTTACTTTTTGGGCCTTTGTGGGGATTTTGGCCTCAGCCTTCTCCAACTTAACCACTTTTTTCTCCGCCCTCTCAGCTGCTTTGCCAACAGCTTTCTCTGATAGCTCCTCATCTGTGAACTGTAGACGGGGTACTTTCTTGGACACGAGGCGTCACCTCAATTCTTGGGAAATATGCAGCAGCCAGAGCCTCCGGCTACCTGGGCGGGACAAATCTCATCTGCATCCTTGCTCGTGTTCTTCGGCTGGTGATTGGCGATTTTCTCCTTACGCTTCAGGAGATAGGTTCGCCCCTCCGGGGTGACCAGCGTGTATTGGCCACGATGTCCCCACCTGGTGTGGAAATCACGGACGATAAAGAGGTGCTGATAGTCACCGGAGCAAGGGAAAACATGATTGTGTCGGTGGGGATCACGATACAGGATTTTACGATCCAGCAGGTATTGAATCAGCTTTCGCTCGGAAACTTCCAGCTCCTTTGCCACATACCGGAAACAGAGGGCATCTCTGTTGTCGATATAGGTGTTGTAGTAGTCAGCCATGGGCTGGATTTCAGCAAGCTGACCCTGTACGATTACAAGCTCCTGTCGGAGCTGCTTGGCTCTGGCGTTTTCATCCCGGAGCCGGTGGATGTAGTCAGGAATGAAGTCCGGGTTTTCTTCCAGCTGATTCAGAACTGAATCCGTGACATAGGCCCCATGCTTGCGGATGGAGGGAAGCACCTCGGCAGTGATCCAGTGCTTGAACTTCTTGGCAGACGGGAGTTTGCTGGATAGAACCAAAGAATACAAGCCGGACTCATTGATAACAATTGTCGTTTTCGGCTGATTGCCATCTGAGATTAGCACTTTCTGCCGGTCCTCCTCATCAACATGGCGGTTAATATCTCGACTACCGTTTCGGTACTCGAGGTTTTCAGCCACATCTTTACCAACAAACCACGGTTCGCCATCCTTAACGATGGTCCGTACTGTACCAAACTCCGGGTTTTCAAATACCATGATATTTTCCGTGTTCATATCTTATCCTTTCTCGTCGTTCTCTCTCTTGTCGAGAGGCTTGGTGGTCATCAAACCATAGAGTTCTGTATCCTTCGGAAAGTGGTCCACAAAGGGCAGGATGGTGGAGCCATAGAACAGAAGTCCCTCACCCTCAGAGGAATGGGTCACATAGCTGAGCTGGTGGGGCGAAATATTCAGCTGCTTTGCCAGAATCACTCTGTCGCCGGCAGCTTGGTTGAGCATATAGATATAGTCGCTGTTTTCAAAGATATTCTCGACTTCTCTGGAAGCCAGCAGATCTTTGACGTTCTGGGTAATGCCGGTGGGAATACCGCCCCATTTGCGAAAACGCTTCCAAATTTCAACCGTGTATGCCGCTGTCTGCTCCTCCTTGAGAAGAAGGTGCATTTCGTCAATATAGTAGCGGGTGCTCTTGAGGGCTTCACGGTTGACGGTGACACGGTTCCAGACCTGGTCCTGGACAATCAGCATGCCGATCTTTTTGAGTTGCTTGCCCAGCTCCTTGATGTCGTAGCTGATGACCCTGTTTTCCACATTGACATTAGTTCTATGGTTGAAAACATTCAGAGAACCGGTGACATAGATTTCAAGGGCAGTGGCAATATACTGTGCCTCTTTTTCCTCCTGCTTACGCAGTTCATTGTAGAGGTCTTCCAGAATGGGCATCTTTTCGGGGCTGGGGTCATTGAGAAACTCTCGATACACAGAGCGCACACACCGGTCAATGATGGTTTTCTCAACCGGCTGGAGGCCATCCTTGCCACCCACGATTAACTCGCACAACGACAAAATGAAGTCAGACTTCAAGGAAAGCGGGTTATCGTCCTCGCTGTAATTGAGGTTCAAATCCATGGGATTGATATAATCCGTAGAGGTAGGCGAAATGCGGATGACCTGACCGTTCAGGCGCTCAATCAGAGGCCCGTATTCAGATTCAGGGTCGCAGATGATGATGTCATCATTGGTCAGCAGAAAACAGTTGGCAATCTCACGCTTTGCAGAAAAGCTCTTGCCGGAACCGGGGGTTCCCAGGATCAGGCCGTTGGGGTTTTTCAGCAGCTTGCGATCTACCATAATGAGGTTGTTGCTTAGAGCATTAAGCCCGCAGTACAAGGCACCTTTTCCGTCCTGATACAGCTCCTGGGTCGTAAACGGCACAAAAATGGCGACGCTTGATGTGGTCAAGCCTCTCTGAATGTCGATCTGGTTGTATCCCAGAGGAAGGGAGGACATAAGGCCCTGTTCCTGCTGAAAATCCAGCCTGACCAGCTGGCAGTTGTACTTCTGGGCGATGGAGTTGGCCTGAAAGATGTTGTTGTCCAGCTTTCGCCGTGTATCTGCCAGATTGATGACCAGGAAGGTCAGAAGGAACATTCGCTCATTGCGACTTTGGAGCTCCTGAAGAAGTTTTTTAGCCTCCTCGCCGTAGGTGGCAAGATCGGACGGGATAATGTCCATATCGTAGCCGGAGCGCACAGCCTTTTTCTGCTCCTCAATGGTCATCTTTTGCAGGTCTGTGATTTTTCTCTTGATGGTCTTGATGGCCTTCGTCTGGTCTACGGACTGAATATGCATACTGACAACAAGATTGCTGTCCATATCCAGGAGGTCGGCCAGAATACGGTCATTGAGTTCCGGTGCCAGGATCTGCAGGAAGGAAGCGCAGCCGATCTGCTGCCCCATGCTGAAATACTTTCCGTTTCGGAACTCAAAGGAAGACGGGGCGATAAAGTCTTTCGTGGAAAGCCCGGAGGGAGCCAGCCAATCCCACGCAAAACGGAAGGGCTGCTGCTCATTCATGTGCATCATCTCAAAGAGAAGCTGCAGACGATCCCGACCATTGAGTGCTTCGGCTTTTACACCGAGCCGTTTGAAGTTGTTGAGGACATCCAGTTCAATACGCTCCAAACGGGGTTTTGCCGTCTTGATGGAGGCCCCCTCCACGCCAAAGGTCAGATACTTGGTTTTGATAAGGCCGTTGTTGCCACGGGCAAGCTGTTCACGGAGCATCCTGGTGTATTCGATGCGGAGGTCATCAAAGCTGTCACCCTGCAAGGGAATGGTGATGGCGTCGGCAAAATCGTCCTTGGATGCGGAGTGGTTGATAAAGGACATCTGAAAAGAGATAGAGCTGTCAAAATAGTTGAGAAAGTCGCACCAGCCATCAAAAATAGCGGTTTTATCCTCATTCTGGTTCAGCTGATAGTTAATATCATCGAACCTGACTGTCTTGGTGTAATAGGTGTCTGTTACACGGCAAATTCCATCCGGATACATCTTCTGGTATGGAATCGTATCCTGGGCGGACATCGTGTGCTTATCTTGCCTCTTTGCCCTTGCGATTGCCGCCTCGATCTGTTTCCGGTCGGCTCGGCTGAGCTTTTTTCCCTGAGACAATAGAGAACACCTCCTGGTCTAATGCATCCTGCCTCTGAAGCAGGTCATATAAGTTTTTTGTTGCATAGGGCCTTTGCTTTGGCCTCAAAAAGCAAACCTGAAGGATATTTTTGAGGATCTTTTCCAGGGGCTGACCGTTCTTCTCGTACATTCCAAGCAAGAAAAAGGGAAGCATCACAAGCATCATGCACAGTGCCGCAGGGCTGGGGCCGATGCTGCTTTTCAGCAGGAAAAAGAGAGGCACACCAATTAGTGCGCCCATACCAAAGCAAATGAGTTGTCTCTTTGTCAGATTGAACATGACCTTCGTCTTCACATGATTCAGGTCTTTAGGAACAGGAACATACGCCATGATCTGCAACCTCCTTAATGTGCATTGAATATCGACTTACTGAGCGATCCGGTCTTAAACAGGGCAAAACACAGGAGCACTGTGTAGCCCATGCAGGTCCAGATGGCAGCGGATATATCCGTTTCTACCACCATGCCTTGAACGAGAACGGCGTAAATCGCAACGCATACAATAATGAGAAAGCCTTGGAAGCCCAAGGCAAAGAGAGATCTGAGGTAGTTTTGTCCCATTTGACCCCATTCCCGGTTGACCGATGTAGCCATAGGAATTGGTGCGATGGAGGTCACAAGGTAAATTTCAATCATTCTGCCGTAGCAAATGAGGAAGATGCAGATGGAAAGCGCCCACATTGTAATTCCTACAATGAAGGACTGCAGCCATAGACCCAACAGAGGCCCAAGCTCCATGTCCATCAGGCGAGCTTCCAGATCTGGGATATGGTCGGTTAGGATGATGGATGTGTCTCCGATGACGATACCGGAGGCGTTGTTGACCACATTTTGGGCAACATCAAATACGCCCATAACGATGGTCCAGGTGTTGGTGACAATGAGTACAGCACAGGCGGTTTTGAAAATCCACTTGAAGAACATCCATGTGTCCACATCGTGTAGGTTATTGCGATCCGTGATGAGCTGAATCAGCTCAATAGTCATAACAATGGCCAGAATGACGCCGGCGATTGGCAGAATAATGTTATCTGACAAGTTGCGAATCATAGAAAAGATACTTGCGTTCCAGCCCTGGGGAGTAGCCCCGACCTGTCCTGCAATATCTCCGACTTTTGTATTTACATTGTCAAATAACCCTGTCAGGTTATCCATGATTCCGCTGACCATCAGCTCTTTTAGCCATTCTGTGATTTTGTCCCAAATCAGATCCAACGGGTGTGCTCCTCCTTTCCGGAGGCTCCCCAATGGGGAACCCCCTTAGCGTGGCTGTCTGAGTTAACCAAAGAGGTTGGAGAGCAGAGGAACCAGAACCGTACCGATCAGGGCGACGCCGCCACCGGCCATGAGCTGTTTCATCCCCTGTGACTTAGCACCGGGGTTATCGTTGCCGTAGCCTTCCAGGAGGTTGATTGCACCCCAAATACCGAGGCCGGCACCGAGAGCAATGACAAGGGTCTGAAGGACCGTAATAGCCTGATTGAAAAATGCCATAATGTGTTGTTGCCGGAATTAGATCATGTTACATAAATTAAAAATCTCGCATAATGCAAAAGCCGGAACAGATCCCTTGCGGGCCTAATTCCGGCATCTCCTTTCTAATATGATAGCTTACATCCGTTACGGCTGTGCAAGCGAGGAGGTGTCTTATATAGTGCATCTTGTGTACCTTCAACTATATGAAAACCTCTTTGCGAGGTTTTTCACTAAGCGGTTTCGTCTACTTCAAAAACTTCGTAGGCTTCATCCGCTTTGGGCCTGAGCCTTGTTGACAGATATTTTTCTATATCAAAGGCGTTCTTAGGATTGGCGTCGGACAGATATTTGTAATTGGGATGCTTTGTAATGTCGTATTTATCTGATTTGAATGGCCGGACGCCACGGAGCTGAAGAATACATTTTCCACCGTCCAACACGGCAAGTTCATCAATCGAGGCAAGGTCTTTTCCTAACTTCTGGTAGTTGAGACTATGGGATATCTCACGCCCACGGCTTTCACCGGTGTTATAGGTGTCTATGGTTTCCTTGCCCAAGGACTGATTGAGTTCCTTGAGTGTGGTAGGCTCCTTACCGCCGAGGAAAAGCGAGCTGTCGCAGTTACCAATGATGGTATCGGCATTGTCCTTATAAATGGCCTTTAGCTGGGACTGAGCTTGCAGCACAAGACAGGCGGATATTTCTCTGGAACGAATAGTGGCCATCAGCTTTTCCAAGTTAGGAATTTGACCGATATTGGCGCACTCATCGATAAGGCATCGGACATGGACCGGCAGACGACCACCGTACACATCATCGGCTTTTTCGCAAAGCAGGTTGAACAACTGGCTGTAAATCATAGAAATTAAGAAGTTAAAGGTACTGTCGGTATCTGACATAATCAGAAAAAGCGCAGTCTTCCTGTCACCAAGGGTATCCAGTTCCAGTTCATCATACATTGTGATCTCTCGCAGCTCGTTAATATCAAAGGGGGCAAGTCTGGCACCACAGGAAATATTGATGCTTTTTGCTGTTTTGCCCGCAGCCAATTTGTATTTTTTATATTGGCGAACCGCAAAATGGTCAGGGCTGGTTTTCTCCAACTCCTTGAAGGCTAAGTCTACAGGGTTTTCATAAGTTTCATCATCCTCTCTTACTTCCATGGCGTTGATAAATTCGATGAGAGTGGCAAAGTTTTGCTCCTCAATCGGGGCCTCATAATGAATGTAGCCAATGAGGGCTGTGTAGAGCAGCGTTTCTGCCTTCACCCAAAAATCATCACCGCCTTTACCGTCACCTTTTGTATTGGCGATCAGGGTGGTAACCAGCTTCAAAATATCCTTTTCGGAGTGGATGTAGGCAAAGGGATTATAGTGCATGCTTTTCCGAAAATTGATAGTATTAAAGATTTTAATGCGATAATGGTTGCGCTGAAGCAGCTTGCCGCACTCAATGACGATACTGCCTTTGGGGTCAGTCACGACGTATGAACTATGAAGCTGCATCAGATTTGGCTTGATGAAAAATCTGGTCTTACCGGAACCGCTTCCGCCCACCACTAGGACATTTTTGTTCCGTGCCTTTGTAGGGTCCTTTGGACGATTTGACATCATCAGCCGTTCGGTCTGCGTGAGGATCACATTGTTTTCAAACTTTGGATCTTCAAAGGGAGCAATATCCTCGTGGTTGCCCCATCTTGCAGAGCCGTATTCCTCGTTGTGGCGATACTTCTTTGCGTTTTTTCCACGGAGGTAGACAGCCAGCTTGAGAGCAGCACCGCAGCAAATACCGATGAGCAAATCAAAAGGGTGCAGACTTGGAGCAGGATTGCTCCAGGCTGCACCCAAGGTGACAGTAATAAGATTCAGAAATTTTTCTGAGGCATTGAAGCCTGATGCCAGTCTCCATGCCTCACCAAAATTTGTTGCAAGCAAAGCCGCAATCAAATAGGGGATGTTGAGCAGCACCAGCTTTTTGATATTGATGGTTTTTCTCATAGCTCCAGCCCCTTATCCTTATGCCGCACCTTGGCAACATCCTTTGTGATTTCGGGCAGTTTGAAGCTGCGGAGCTTCTGGATTACAGAGGGCTTTTCCTTTGCCTTTTCCATCTTGGAGGTGTATTCCGTGAAGGCTGCGGTCAGCGCATCGGCGTCCCGCCCTTTGAAAAACACCAGATACTTCGGGATTTCTCCGCTTTTATCTTTCTTGATGGCATAATCCACGCCATACTTCCGGGCTACCCGATCAAAGCCTTTGATATTCCGCTCGGTCACTTCAATATTGGATACACCAGCATTTTGTCCGACCAGTTCTTTTACCGTTTGCTTGCCCGTGGGCTTGGTATGCTCCTTATCCAGCTTTTTTGCTTTCAAATGATTAAGATACTTGCTGATGGCTGATTTCAGAACACGGCCAGTTAATCGTGTGGAGCTGATGACCAGGGTGACGGTGCGATTGTCCAAATCTTCCTGCATAGGTATCGCCTCCTCTCACCGCAGGCAGATTTTATGCGGCCCAATCCAAAATGAAGATGACGGTGAGTACCTGTTCATTGACGGGCTGAGTGGACGCAGATACCACGGCATCGTAGTTGAGGGGCATTGTGGCTCCTTTGGAAATACGCCAATCTGCCCCCGATGTGTTCAGGATGGAAAGATTGCCGAACTCGGTGCTTTCTGCGCTGTTGATGCGGAACCCGATTTCCTTGGAGTCAACCTTTTCGTTGGCCATATCCGTGGCATACGGGACGATTTGCCAGCCGTTTTCTGCCTGGTATTTCATGCCTGTTACCGCCACCGTGTCAGTAGAGTTATTCACGATGGAAGCTGTTTTGGCAGCGTAGACCTGTCCACCCTCGGACATCACAAGAGACAGGTTGGCGGGAACTGTTACAGAGAACCGGGACATGGAATAGTTACAGTCATCACAGAAGCCATTGCGGTCCAGATCTCTGTGCTCACTGGTTTCAACTGAACTATGGCCACAGGAGCAGGTCTTCGTGCGCTGATGCTGTGTGTCAGAAATGGACGTCCAGGGACTGAAGCTGAAGCCGTGACGCACATATTCGAACCCCCTGTAGCCGCAGGTACAGGAGCAAAGCCGTCTGTGCTCGGTAGCATCGTAATCCTGCCATCTTCCGTAGGTCATATTGTGAGAGGCGTATTCATAGGTGGAGTAACCACAATCCGCACAGGTCTTTGATCTACGGTGTTGCGTGGAGGAATAGCTTTCCCAGTTCCCATACTGGAAGTTATGGGTTTCATAGGAAGCCGATCCCACATAGGAGCTACAGGTGGAACAGTAGTCCCGGTAACTATGCTGCGTGGAGTTATACTGAGAATATTTTCGCTGGGTACTATGATACCGATATTCGTAGCTGCCTTCGCCACAGTCGTTGCAGGAGTAATAGCTACGATGCTTGCTGGAATTGTAATACTCCCACGGGCCATAGGAGTAAGAACCATGGGTTGTACCACTACCAAGGTACTTTCCGCAATCGCTGCAATATTTTTCCCAGGTACATGCGCCGGTCCAATCCTTATAGGTTCTACTATGGCTACAGCCACCGCCACCGCCGCCACCTCCACCACCGGAGCCGTCGGAGTAACCGCAAAGGGTGCAGCGGCCATTTCGCATTGTGTGCCGGCCACCGTTGGCACCGCCGCACTGGTCAAGGCCACAGTTTGAACACCAGTGACGAATACAGTGCTCAGTCGAAGTCCATGGCTCGTAGTCTACGGTATAGCTACAGGTTTTACCACAGTTGGTACAATAACCTGCTGCACGGGTGGCGAAGGTTGTGGCAGAAGAAAGCAAACGGGCTTCACAGCCTATCTGAATATGAACCGGACAATTATCAGCGCCCCAATCGTAACTGCAAGCAGATGCCATCAGGTTCTCACCAATAGCTGAGGCAAGAGAAATCTGAAGTCGGGGGTCATAATCCGGCTCCCAATTAAGCGGATGGTTGGTGATAAATGCTCCGCTTTCCATAGTAGGAACCTTTGTGGTATGGCACAGATACAGGTTGTGCAGAGCTTGGCAGTTATAAAAAGCGTGGTAGCCGATTGCCAGAACATAATCGGGTAACTCGGCGTAGGCCAGATTGGTGCATCCAGAGAACCAATAGGCGATGTTTTCAATAGCCAGAGAGGCTCCGGTATCAAAGGTTACGCCGGTGATCTGAGTGCGGACATCCTTCCAGGGCTGCTGATCGGCAGAAGTGAAACAAGGGACATAACCGCTGCCGGAGATAAATAGTGTTCCATCCCCCTCAAGCTCCCAAATGATGGGACTTGTTGCATCCTGTTGGTTCTCTGCCGTAGAATCAGGAGGTGTTTCAGACTGTGCGCCATCCTCAGACAAGTCGGGAGCATTGGGCTCCTCCGGTGTGTCGGGTACCACTGGCTCCTCAGTAGGGACGGGCGGTGTCTCAGTTTCCACCGAAGGACCGGAAGGTTCGGTGCCAATATCACTCTCAGGGGTAACAGTGTCCTCTACTTCAAGGGCCTCAGTTGAGACAGGAACATCATGCTCATGGGTGCAGTTTTCTTCGGCACAAATTACTTCCTGCGGCTGCTGATCTACTTCTGCAGCAAAGGCTGTACCAGGTAAGGCACCAATAGTCATCACAGCCGCAAGGAGCAGAGACATAAGGGATTTTCCCATCTTCTTTTGCATCATATCCCCCCCTTAATCCACAATGGAAATTGTAAATACCACATTTGCAGCGTTTACATCCTTAGAATTAGGTGCATCCTTGGAAACCTTAGCGAAATAGGTCAAAGCCTGATGGTCGCCACCACGGATGACGGGGAACGCACTATCATTGATGGTTAGGTTACCGGATCGAACCGTGGGACAACCGTTGATTTTCAGGGCAATGGTCTGCTTGCCGGAGAAATCGTTATAGCTTCCCACTTTATAGGCACCGTCCGTCACTTGTACGGTGGTTACCTGGACAGCACCAGTCTTGGAGTTGTTGGTAATCCTGGCATTATTGGCTACCACCACAGTCCCGTTGATGACATGAACAGGCAGAGCCGCAGGGACTGTCACATTGACTGCACGATACTCATTGTCCACCGTCAGGGTGACAGGGACAGTTGCCGTAGTCGATGTAGCTGCAAAAGCAGTGACCGAGAGGGAGAGCATCAAGGCCAGTGCCAGGATCAATGCCGGGAACCGCTTGTGCTTGTGCTTCATAAGACTTCCTTTCCGCAGAGGGCGGGACTTCCGCCCTCTGCTTTTGAATTTTACTTATGGGAGATTAGACCATATCCCACTCGATGACGAACACCACATTTGCAACGGTGGTATCGGTCACGGAGTCAGACAGAGGAGTTACGATGGCGTTGTAGCGGATGGCAGCAGTGTTGTGTGCAGTATCGCCAACACCACTCATAAAGCAACCGGCTACGGGGCTGGAGATAAGCTGCTGAGTAGGAGCCTTGCTGGTGGTCTTAACCTGCTGACCAGCGCCGATGGTCATAGCAAAGCCCAGCTGGTTGGAGTCAACCTTTTCACTTGCCAGTGTGGACTTATCGCCAAAAGCGGTCAGGTGCCAGTTACCGGCAGAGGAAATGGTGACGCTCTTAACACGGACAGCGCCGTAGGAATTGTTGGTGATTTTGCAGTCGGTGGCGGTAATCACATCGCCGTTATCGGCCATAGCCATGGGCAGCGCAGTAGGGACAACCACATTGAGCTTGGTGGGTGTCACTCCACCGCCACCTTCGCCACCTCCGCCGATACCATCGTTGGTGGTGGTCAGATTGACGGGCGTGGAAGCAGAACCGCCGCTGGTGTCAATCTCAGCAGCGCTTGCGGAAACCGCCATGGTGCAGAGCATACACAGGGCCAGAGCCAGAGACATAAACTTTTTCATATTGAATACTCCTTTTCATGCATAAAATTAGCGGGGCTGATTACAGTCCCGCAGTGGTGGAAGTGATGCGATTAAGTATCCCACTCAACCACAAACACCACATTTGCAACATTGGCGTTGGTGACAGGCTGAGACAGGGGCGTGACGATGGCATTGTATCGCACGGCAACAGAATTGCCGGAAGTGTTACCAGCACCACTCATACGGCAGCCGGAGATGGGAGAGGAAATGAGCTGCTGCGTAGAGGCATTGGTACTATCGGTTGCAACGGTATCGCCACCGCCGATGCTCATGGAAAAGCCCAGCTTATTGGAATCGACCTTCTCGTTGGCAAGAGTGGATTTGTCACCAAAGCTGGTCAGCTGCCAGCCACCGACAGAAGAAATGGTGACGCTCTTCACACGGACAGCACCGTAGGAATTGTTGATGATTTTGCAGTCGGTAGCACAGGTAACATCACCGTTCTGGGCCATGGACATGGGCAGACCGGTGGGCACAGTGACGGACATAGCAGTTGCTGCAGGATCGCCGCCGGGAGTACCGTCAGTAGTGGAACTCAGATATACGGGAGTGCTTCCTTCGCTGCCATCACTGGTGATTTCAGCAGCACTGGCGGAAACCGCCATGGTGCAGAGCATACACAGGGCCAGAGCCAGAGACATAAATTTCTTCATAGTTCATTCTCCTTATTCATTGATAGTGATGTTGATGATTGCACCGGCACAGCCGAGGTAATTGCCGGTGGCGGGGTCCACATTGTAGAATAGAGCAGTACACTCATAAGTTCCAGCAGGCAGATCAACATCCAGCTTGGCCTGCTCAATCTTGCTGCCAACAGGGATTGCACCGGATTTGTAAATCTGCTCGCCGTTGTCGTTTCGATTGATTTCGACAACCTGGGGATAACGATTGACGCCCTCGTTGACGATCATCAGATTGCCTGCGGAGGTTCCGTCCTTAAAGGTGGGGGAAGTATTCATGCTGATGTTGATCATGCCTTCCTCGACCTTCTCGTTCAGGGCATCAACGATCTTATCGGTGTCTACCTCATCCCAGCCACCTTCGACAGCGGAATCGTCATAGCTGATGCCGGGGGCGTCGGGAAGATTGCCAGAGTCGGGCTTGGTGCCATCACAGCTGTGGAACAGCAGCAGGATGATGACAATCATAGCAATGACGCCGGTGATGATGCCTACCGTTTTGTAGGTCTTGTTCTTCTGGTTTTTGGACTGATGCGTAGTATTCATATTGCACTCCTTCTGTATTTTCCGAATTTCGGTTTTGGTGTCCTGCGTGTGGAATAAAAAAGTGCCACACTAAGGTGGCACACCGGATGAGTAGATGTTCACTTGATCACCGTTCCTCTCTGGAGGGAGCTTTCGGGGGCTTGCCGGACGCCTTTTCAGGTTCAATGGGAATCGCCATGATGCTACGCCCCATTTTAAGAAAGGCTTCGGGGTTGTGGAACTTGTCAGCATACTTGTCCTGGAGATCCTTGGGAAGACTTTCAAAATCATCTTCGCCCAGCCCGCAGACAAAAAACTTGCCGGCTACAATATCCACAATCTCCCCATCGTTATCCCGGATTGCTCGATTGAGGGGAGCACCGCAGATTTTTCCTTCCTCCCAGCAGATCACCGCCACAGGGTCCTCGAAAAAATATGCCGCCTCAATATCGCCGCCAACTGCCTGCTGGAGAGAGTGGAGGTCGGTGCCGATTGTTTCAACCTTGGGATACTGCCCAGGCTCCACCATCAAAACCTCTATTGTGGAATCACGCTCTGCCATGATTCTCACCATCCATCTCATCGGGATGGAACAAGGCTGTCAGGGCGATCTTGGCGATCTTTTCCATATCGGCGGGCGTCAGGTCATCGGGGCTGATGTCTTCGGGCAGCTTGATGCCGAGCATGATGGGGAGATCGTCATTCTCCTCGTCGGAGGTATCGGGAGCATCCTCCATTTCCTCGCCTTCGTCGAAGTCGGCGTCATCGTCGTCGAACTCATCATCGCCCAGCAGCTCCATCAGGCGGAGCAGGGTGTCGGGGTCGCTCATCGGGCAGTTGTGGATGTGAATGGGAGCATTGATGTTGATCGTGAAGGTATTCATATAGCTTTCTCCTTTTATCGCTCTTTTTGGCGTTTCTTGTTGCGCTGCCATGATTGCAGCAACTTGATAATGGTTTCTTCGATTTGCTCAACAGAGTAGTTCCGGGGGAAGTATTTTCGGAGAATATCACCGCTGATTGTGATAGACCTTTCTGGGACGGGCTTTTTCTCCTCGGACATGATGGCATACATAGCTTCTTGGGAGCACTGGCCTTCTTTGCTGAGTTTTTTGAGCTTTTGGGCCTGAGATAAAGAGGGCGTGTTTTGAGAATACTCCATAGCATCCAGAAACTGCACCTGTTCTTCCTCAGTCAGAAAGGACAGCTCGACCGCAGGATTAACTGCGATTTCTTTGTTATCAACCATGTCCTGAAGCTGGGGATTTAGCTCGGTCAAACGGATAAACCGTTGTACCTGACTACGGCTGGAGCCAGCCTCATCGGCTACCAGAGAAACTGCCCAATTTGACTTCTCCCCAAGTTGGGGAGAAGTTGGTTCAGCCCTTTTTCCTTGATGCCGAAGGGCCTCCAACTTCATCTTGTAGGCACGGGCCCGTTCCATAGGGGATATGGTTTCACGCTGCAAATTGCTGTCCACCATGAGTAAAACAGCCTCATCATCTGTCAGGTCACGGACAATAGCGGGTATGGTCTGAAGCCCAACCTGCGCCGCTGCATGAAGGCGTCGGTGGCCAGATACCATCTCGTAGCCACCGTTAGGGTCGGGGCGAATGATGGTTGGATTTAAGATACCGACCTGCATGATGCTGTCGATGGTCTGTTGCATCAGTTCATCATCGAGTACCTTGAAAGGGTGGTCCTTGAAAGGATGGATTTCATCAAGCTGGATCTGCTGGATCTGTTCGGGAGCGTCGCGACTGTTGGTGGTCTTTTTGCTGCCCATAGGCATCACCTCCTAAAAAAAATAACCACAGGTGTCATCCTGTGGTTCAAATTGACCCTTCGGCCATATCGTGACTGACCAAGCTCCGGTAATAATTGCCGATAGTAAGTGGAGCATTATACAGAGTGGCCAGGAGATATTGTTTTATATTGCGGATGCGGGTGGTGTTCTGCGAGAGGCTGTCCAAGACGAAGCTGATATGCTCACTGTTCAGTTTGAGAAATTGACTTCGTACAACCTCTGCCGGTTTATCATCGCCTGAAATGCGAATTGTGTTTTTTGATGAGCAGACTACATCAACGATTAGCTCTAAAATCTCGTCCAGAGTGTCCAAGTCATAGGGGTAGTTGCTGGCAAGAATTTCGTACTCAATATTCTCTTTTATAAATTCTCGATACTCAGCTCTGGCTGTCGCATCATATCGTTTCGGTGCTGTCTCTCTGAACGAAGTGAAGGGAAGGGATTCAGTATCGTTATAATCACTTTTGATGCTATCAGTATTATTACCTCGTGAATTTAACGGTTCTTGATCTGTGTTATTCACTTGTCCAGAATCGTGATTTTCACTTTTCTTGATCCGTGATTTAGAACCCGTAACGAAATTCTTTACGAAAATCAAATTAGGCTTGCCGAGGCCCTGCCGTTTTCTCTCTATGAGCCCGGCTTTCCTTTCCAGCTCATTGAGAAGTTTACCAGCTTTCTGGTCGCCACAGCCCATAGCTGCCATGATGTCTTCCACAGTGAAAATGATATAAACCCGTCCGTCCTTATCGGTCCAACCATTCTTCATGGAAAGGCTCATGCGATCCAGAAGTAGGCCGTACAGCACTTTGGCTTCAACAGAAATGACTTGATATTGGGGGTCAGTAAAAAGTACCTTTGGAATCCTATAAAACGAAAACTGGTCAGCCTCACCGCCATAAAAATAATCGAGTGTCATGTACTGCCACCGTGCCTTATGGTTTTGAGCAGTTCTTTGGTACACCACCCAATACACGGGGATACTCGACCGTAGGGGCAACCATCGCACTCACTGTGTTCGACGGGAGCCGGAGGCTTAGATGTGTAAATTACATCTTCACCGTTACGCCTTGGCGGATGTTGTGGCGCATTGCAACAGCAGCCATACGGGTAGGTACAACCAACCTTATTTCCGTGCCAGTGCAGGCAGTACTTGCAGGCGTATACATTGTAGTTCCAGTTCTTGCCGTATGCCCTCATGAGATCACCTCCCTTCAAGTTAAAAAAGAAAAGCGGCTATTATCTTGGACACGAAGTCCTGGATGATAGCCGCTTTAGGACAGTATTTAAAATGGTTTGAAAAGTTTGATTTTTTTGATTTCTTGGCGTTTGTTTTTGATTGCGAAAAATATGAAAAAAGTTAGAACTCTACCAAACTTGATAGCAGTAAAATATACGCATAATGACAACACTATTAAGGACCAGAGGGGATAAAACGCATCGTGAAAATGTCAAGTATTGAAAAAAGCTAATATGTCCAAAAAAGTTCAAAGTCAGTGGCTACGTGACATCCACTGACAACACTTTTGACAACACTTTTGCAGTTGAATTCTGATAATGGTGATAAAATCAGGGGTGAAACGTCGTGAAAACGCTTGCAGAATGGGGAAATACAAGCCTGATAGACCCCGTCCTTCGGAGTGGGAATAAGAAAATCTTATCTAATTGCTGAAAAACACGGCTCTTGAGCCG
>JAHHSJ010000022.1 GCA_020025295.1 Oscillospiraceae bacterium
AAAAATATTCACGGATTGTTGATTGAAATTTCATTCCATGCTCATTATAATGCAATTGAATGAAACAGACAAGTGTCTGATTTTGATAAAGTGAATGACTTTAAGAGGAGCGAAACTATGGCAGAGAAACAGAAGGAGCATGGTCTGCTTTATAAAATAGCAACCTTGATTGTGGATAAACGGCGTCTGGTGTTTTTGTTCTATGCGTTGGCTATGGTGTTCTGTGTCTTTTCTTCCAAATGGGTGGAAGTGGAGAACGATGTGACCCGGTATCTCCCGAAGGACACGGAAACCCGTATGGGCATCGAGGCAATGAACAACAATTTTGAAACCAACGGCATGGCGGAGATCATGGTGTCCAATATCACCATGGACGAGGCAGAACAGGTGCAATCCATGCTGGAGAGCGTGGAAGGGGTCATGCTGGTTGGCTTTGATGATACCCCGGAGCATTACCGTAACGCCACTGCTCTCTATGATGTCACCTTCTCTGCCGTAGACACAGACCCGGTGTGCCTGAACGGTATGGCGGAAATCAGCGATCATCTGAAAAATTACGATGTAGAGATCGACACCCTCATTGGCTATGACGAAACGAAAATGCTGCAGGACGAGATGACTGTCATCCTGATTGTTGCGGTGATTATCATTATTATTGTTCTGGTGCTGACCTCACGAGCCTATGCAGAGGTACCGGTACTGCTGTTCACCTTTGGTGCGGCGGCGGCCCTCAATATGGGCACCAACTTCATCTTCCATAAAATCAGCTTTATCTCCAATTCCGTGGCTGTGGTGCTGCAGCTGGCGCTGGCGATTGACTATGCCATTATTCTCTGTCATCGCTTCTCCGATGAGAATGAGATCATGGATGCCCGGGAGGCCTGCATTTCTGCTTTGACCAAGTCCATCCCGGAAATCAGTGCTTCCTCTCTGACCACCATCAGCGGTCTGGTGGCGCTGTCCTTTATGAAGTTTGCGATTGGCTTTGACCTGTCCATGGTGCTGATCAAGTCGGTGCTGCTCAGTATGCTGTCGGTGTTCACGCTGATGCCCGGCCTTTTGATGCTGTTCCGGACATTGATTCAGCGCACCAAGCATAAGAGGCTGCTGCCCAATATCACCCCGGTGGGCAAGTTTGCGGTGAAGACCCGGTATGTCATGCCAGTCATCTTTGCGGTGGTTCTGGTGGGCGCCTTTTTCTTCGCCCATCAGTGCCCGTATTGTTACAGCTATAATGAGGTCAAAACGGCCAAAATGGCGGAGCGTCAGGTGGCGCACTTTGAAATTCAGGACACCTTCGGCACCAATAATATGGTGGCGCTTTTGGTGCCCAGCGGCAACTATGAGGCGGAGCGTGCCATCCTGACCGAGTTAGAAAGCCGTCCGGAGGTCAAGAGCACCATGGCGCTGGCCAATACGGAGGCCATCGATGGCTATATGCTGTCGGATGCGCTGACACCCCGTCAGTTCTCGGAACTGGTGGGACTGGATTATGAGGTGGCCGGGGCGCTGTACAGTGCCTATGCGGTGGACCAGAACCAGTACGGCGAACTGCTTCAAGGCTTGCAGGAGTACGAAGTGCCCATGTTTGATATGTTTGTGTTCCTGAAAGATCAGTTGGAATCCCGAAACATCACCCTCAGCGGCGAAGAGATGTCCGATTTGGATGAAATGTTCGATCAGCTGGAGCAGGCGCAAAGCCAGCTGCAAAATGAGAATTACAGCCGTATGGTGGTCTATCTGAATCTCCCGGAGGAAGGGGAGGAAACCTTCCAATTCCTGCAGGAGATGCGGAACATCATGGGTAAATATTATGATTCCGACTATTATGTGGTGGGCAACTCCACCTCTGCCCGGGATCTGGCGGAGTCCTTTTCCAACGATAATATGCTGATTAGTGTGCTGTCGGCCTTGTTTGTCATCTTGGTGCTGCTGTTCACCTTCCAGTCTGCCGGACTTCCAATCCTGCTGATTGTGGTCATTCAGGGCAGTATCTGGATCAACTTCTCGTTCCCGACCTTGATGCACCAGCCCCTGTACTTCCTTGGCTACCTCATTGTCAATGCCATTCAGATGGGTGCTAACATTGACTATGCCATCGTGATTTCCAGCCACTATCAGGAGCTGAAAAACGAAATGCCCCATAAGAAGGCCATCATTCAGGCGTTGAATGCATCCTTCCCGACGATTTTCACCTCCGGTACCATCATGGCATCGGCGGCCCTGCTGATTGGCAACCTGTCCACCCAGCCTGTGGTGTCTATCATGGGCAACTGTCTGGGTCGGGGCACCATCGTCTCCATCGTTCTGGTGCTGGGTGTGCTGCCTGCCATTCTGGTGCTGGGTGACTCGGTCATCGAGCATACCAAGTTCAAAATCCAGCCTGCCGCCCATAAAGAGCATGAAACCAGCGGTAAGGTTCGGGTGAAGGGCCATGTCCGGGGCTATATCTCCGGCATGGTGGATGCCGACTTCGACGGTGTGCTCCACGGCGATATGAACGCCTCGGTCCGTATGGGCGGCAAGGTGGAAGAAGAGAAGGGAGATGAGGAAGATGCGTAACCGCTGGAAGAAAATGCTCGGCCTTTGTCTGAGTGTCTGTTTGATGCTGAGCTGTGTCAGTCCTGCCTTTGCAGAGGAGACCGAGGGCAAGTGTATTTCCATCGCCACGGTGACGGACTTTCTCACCTTTGCAGAAGATTGCCGACTGGATGCATACAGTCAGAATTTGACCGTTTCTCTGGAAGCGGACCTCGACTTGCAGGGAGCGGAGTTTTCGGGTGTGCCCATCTTCCTCGGTACGCTGGAAGGCAATGACCATACGATTTGCGGCTTGTCCGTGGTGCAGGACGGCTCTGCACAGGGTTTGTTCCGATACCTTGGCTCCACAGCGGTTGTCCGTAATCTGACGGTTCGGGGGGAGGTTATCCCCTCCGGAAGTCAGGCAGATGTGGGCGGTATGGTCGGTATCAATTCCGGCACCTTGGAAAATTGCCGCTTTGAAGGCGAAGTGTCCGGAAGTGACCGTGTGGGCGGTCTGGTGGGCACCAATCAGGTGTCCGGCATTCTGGACGGGTGCAGTGTGGACGGCAATGTCCACGGAGGACACTTTGTCGGCGGCCTGACGGGCCAGAACTACGGTGTGGTGCGCAGTAGTGCCAGTGACGCAGCCGTCAATGCCACCGCTCAGGAAAATGCGGTGGAGATTTCCACGATCACCCTTGAAACGGTCACCGGGACCGAGTCTGCCAATACCGTCACCGATGTGGGCGGTATTAGCGGCGGCAATCAGGGCGTCATTCGGGACTGTGAAAACCGGGGTACCGTGGGCTATCGGCACATGGGCTATAATGTGGGCGGTATTGCCGGAAGTCAGCTGGGATACATGGAACACTGCATCAACTTTGGTGCGGTCTATGGACGCAAAGAGGTGGGCGGCATCGTAGGCCAGATGGAGCCGATTTCCAAGCTGGAATACAGCGTGGACACGCTGCAAATTCTGGATCAGCAGCTGAGTGAAACGGCGTCCCTTGCCAATCGGCTGTCCAGCAATGCTCAAAACGGTGTGCAGTCCGTCAATCAGCAGATCGATGCGCTTCAGGGACATACCGGTGCGGCGAAGGATGCGGTGGAACAGCTGCTGCCGGATCGGGAGAACCCACAGCTGCCGGACGAAGACACGGTGACGGCGGCACAGAATGCACTGTCCGGCAGCCTGACCGGGGCGCAGAATTCCATGGAGCAGATTGCGGAGTCCTCTCGAAATACGGCTTTGAATCTGACTCGGGATGTCAGTGCGCTCTCCAAGCAGTTTAGTCAAATGAACAGCACCGTGCATCATGCGACCGATCATCTGGGCGGCACCATTACGGATGTTTCGGACTCTGATACCGAAGAGGATCGCACAGGCAAGGTCTATGATTGCTGGAACCACGGCGCCGTGCAGGGCGATTTGAATGCCGGCGGCATCGTGGGCGCCATTGCGTGGGAGAATGACCTTGATCCGGAGGATGACCTCCAAATCAGCGGTCAGGAGTCCCTTAATTTTGACAGTGAACTGCGTGCTGTGGTGCGTTCCTGCCAGAATGATGCTGAGGTGAAGGCGAAAAAACGCCAGACCGGCGGCATTGTGGGCTATATGGCGCTGGGACTGGTGAAGGACTGCGTCAATACCGGTGAGATTGAAGCCCCGGATGGCACTTTTGTGGGTGGCATCGCCGGACGCAGTACCGGATTCCTCCGGGATAACAGCGCAAAGTGCCGTCTGGAAGGCGATTCTGCGGTGGGCGGCATCGCGGGAAGCGGTACCATCGTCAGTGGCTGCCGAAGTCTGGTGGAAATCCGAGCCGGCGAGGAAAAGCTGGGTGCGGTGCTGGGCACGAGAGAAGAAGCTCAGACCAAGACCGAGCAGCCGCTGGAAAAGAACTATTATATGGTCAGTCACACCGATTTGGGCGGCGTGGATGGCATCAGTTATGCAGGACAGGCAGAGCCGATGAGTCAGGAAGCCTTCCTTGCACTCGACGGTCTGCCCGAAGCCTTCCAGCAGAGCAAGGTCACCTTTGTGGACGAAAACGGCACCAGTGAAACGGTGGTTCTCCCCATCGGCGGCACACTGAACGCGGCGGAAGTTCCTGCCGTGCCGGTCAAGGACGGACATAATGGCATTTGGGATGGCTTGAAGGAGTTGGAAACCAACGGCGTGTTCTTCGACCATACCTTCACCGCTGTGTATGAGGGCTATGCCCGGACCATCCGCAGCCGGGAGCAGCGGGAGAATGGCAAGCCCGTCCTGCTGGCGGAAGGCAACTTTGCCGAGGATGATTCGTTTGAATTGCAGCCGCTGGAAGAATTGCCGGAGGTATCCGGAAAACGGGAAGCTGTGGAAGGCTGGAGCATCCCAACCTTTGCAGCGGATACAACCACCCAGCTTCGTCTGGCCTGCCCGGAAGAATATGAGCCATCTTCCATGGAAATTCAGGTGCAGGGCGAGGACGGCAGCTGGCGAACAGTGGAATCTACAGGGAAGGGCAGTTATCTTGTCTTTGCAGTGGAGCCGACGGACACGGGAATTTGCCTGATTCACAATGCGGCAGATTACCGCTGGATGCCCTATGCGGCAGGCGGTGTTGCGGCGGTTCTGTTGGTTGTCGGTGTCCTGATTTATCGGAAAAAGAAGAATGAGGCTGAGCCTGCGGAGGCAGCAGCGTCAGAAGTGTGATTGTCTTGCGGCAGAATCGCCCCTCGGGGCGGTTCTGCCGCTTTGTTATTTGTGAAAAGCTTCAAATGTCATCTTGCTCTAGGTTGGAAAATTTGGTATAATGTGAGAAAATGTGAGGGAGAGTGTGCGTGATGTTGGAACTGCGTCGGGCGAATCGAGAAGACTTGGATGAAATTGTCGCCTTGGAGCAAGCCTGTTTTCCGCCGGAGCAGGCGGCTGACCGGGCTTCGTTCTCCCAACGCCTCGCGGTGTTCCCGGACCACTTTCTGCTTCTTTGCTCGGATTGCGGTGCCTGTGTCGGCATGATTAACGGGGCTGTCATTCGGGAACGGTATATTTTGGACGAAATGTATGCCGATGCCGGCTATCATTGTGCTGACGGAGCGTTTCAGGCGGTGTATGGTCTGGATGTGCTGCCGGAGTATCGTCATCAGGGCTGTGCCCATCGGCTGATGGCGGCGATGGTGGAGTTGGCGAGAAATGAGGGACGCCGAGGCGTCACCCTGACCTGTCGACCGGAAAAAATCGGCTTTTATGAATCTATGGGATTTCAGGAAGAGGGCGTGGCGGATTCCGACCACGGCCATGTGGTCTGGCACAATATGGTGCTGGAATTTTGAATGAATGGTGATTAGTTGATGTTCGAAACGCTGTTTACACCCGGCCGTATCGGCATGGTGACCATCCCTAATCGTGTGGTCATGGAACCGCTGCAGAACTATCTGGCCGAACCGGACGGCTGCTGTTCGGATGCGGATGTGGCGTTCTATGCCAGAAGAGCAAAGGGCGGTGTGGGCCTGATTCAGACCGGAACGGTCTGCGTGGACCTGAAAACCGGCCGGGCCAATGAGCGGGTCATGGCTTTGGATCGGGATGACCAGATTCCGTCCTTCCGCCGTCTGACCGAGGCGGTCCACCGCTATGGAACGGTGATATTTGCTGAACTATATCATCCCGGCCGTCAGGGCTTTGCTTCTCTGAACGGGGACCGGCCGATGCTGGCGCCCTCTGTCACCCAGTGTGCGCTGGTGAAGCAGCCCACCCGGGCCATGACCGAGGCGGAGTGTCAGTGGATGACGGAGAAGTTTGTTTCTGCCGCTCAGCGGGCTCAGAATGCCGGCTTTGACGGCGTGACCCTCCATTGCGCCCACGGCTATCTGCTCCATAATTTTCTCAGCCCTTATACCAACCACCGCACCGATGCCTACGGCGGCAGCAGCGAGGGAAGAGCCAAACTTGTGGTGGACATCATCCGTGGAATCCGTGCCCGCTGCGGCGGATTCCCCATTTTGGTGCGGATGAACGGCGATGATTTTCTGGATATGTTGGGTCTGCCCAAAACGGCAGGTATCACCAAGGAGCTTGCGGCGGAATATGCCCGCATCTTCATTGAAGCCGGTGCAGATGCCATTGATGTGAGCGCCGGTATCTATGAAACCATGAATACCTCTTGGGAGCCTTCCGGATATCCTCAGGGCTGGAAGGCATACCTTGCCAAGTACATTCGTTCCAAGGTGTCCAAGCCTGTGATCTGCACCAGTGTCATCCGGGACGCAGCCTTTGCGGAACAGCTGATTCAGGACGGAACATGCGATTTTGTCGGCTCTGCCCGTGCCTTTTTGGCGGACCCGGATTGGGTCAAAAAGTCCCGTGGGGCTCGGGTGTGTCAAATCTGCCCCTGTATTTCCTGCCTGTACTGCTTCTCCAGTTTGCTGTATAGCCGCCCCGGCATGGGAATGCGCTGCACGGTCAACCCGGAAGCCTGTCAGGAAACGCATTATACGGAATTGAAAACCAACGGCGGCGGCCGCACAGTGGTGATTGCGGGCGGCGGTTTGGCCGGAATGGAGTGCGCCCGGGTGCTTGCTCTGCGGCGGTTCCACCCCATCGTGCTGGAGCGGTCGGATGAGCTGGGCGGTCAGCTCCATTTGGCCCATGTGCCCCCGGAGAAGTATCGCTTGGAACAGCTGATGCGGTACTTCCGCCGCCAGATGGAAGTCCTTCATGTGGATGTACGTCTGAATACCACGGCAACACCGGAGCTGATTCGCAGCCTGAAGCCGGAGGGTGTCATCATCGCTACCGGCTCGAAGGAAACCAAGCCCCGTTTCCCGGCAGAGGCGGATAAAATCTGTTCTGTGGCGGATGTGCTGAGCGGCAAGATTGATCTTGCGGAGCAGCAGGTGGCGGTGGTTGGCTGTGGAGCCACCGGCATGGAAGTGGCGGACTATTTGGCAGAGCAGGGTGCCCATGTGACGCTCTGCGACCGAAATGACGATCCTTCTTACGCCATGTACTTCCAGAATTATATGGACCTCCGCATTCGCCTTGCCAAGGAGAAGGTGGCCTTCCGGTTGGGCAGCGAAGTCACCGCCGTCACCACCGAAGGCTGCCAGTTTGCTGATGGGGGTGTGCTGAAGTGCGACCGGGTTGTGCTGGCGCTGGGAACCTCTCCCAACCAGTCCTTGACGGAGGATGTCCGACTCTTCTGCGAGGAAGTGGCGGTGGTGGGTGACGCCGGGTTTGGCAGAAACTTCACCGGAGCCATGCTGGCATCCTACGATACGGCCTATCACTTCATGGATGACGAGTATCATTTCTAATATCTCATATGGAACCGAAACGGGTCTAAGCGATTGTTCGCCTAGACCCGTTCTTTTTTGTCCGGAGCGGATCACCTTGCGCACAACAGGAAACGACCGGTTTTGCGGTGACCAAACGGTATAATGGACAGACCGTAAGGGGGTGACAAGGTGATCGTCTACGCCGATGTGCTGTTCCTGCTGAATCTGGTGGTGGACTACGGCCTGCTGCTGGTGACTGCCCGGATTGCGGGCGTGCCCTTTGTGCGGCTGCGGCTGCTGGGCGGAGCTGCCTTTGGAGCACTCTATGCGGTGGCGGTGTTTTTGCCGGGCTTGGGTGTGCTCTCGGTCCTTCCGGTGCGGATCGCCGCCGGCATGGGCATGGCTTGGATCGCTTACGGGAATACCCCTCGGATAGGACGGCTGGTGCTGATTCTGGCGTCAGTGTCTGCGGCCTTGGGCGGCGGCGTGCTGGCACTGACGGATGTGGGGGGAGCGACCTTGTATGAGGGCGTTGCCACCACAGGGGCAGACTTCTTTGCCGTAGTGCTGATTGCCTCCGCTCTTTGTGTCGGCTTCGGCGTGGTGTTTCGTCGCTGGGGACAGAAGGCAGGGAAGCAGGAGCTTGCCTACATACAGGTGTTTGTCAATCAAAAAAGTACCGTGTTCCGTGCTATGGTGGACAGCGGAAATCTCCTGTCCGACCACCGGGATCGAAGCGTTATTGTGGCGGATGCGCAGGTCATTCGACGTCTGCTGCCAAAGGGAGCGCACTTGTCGCCGGAGAAGGTTTGCCATCCTTCTGCCATGTTTGAGGCATTGACTGCTCTGTTTGGCTGCGGACGGGTGCAGCTTATCAGTTACCGTTCGGTAGGGGTCTGCGATGGATTGATGGCGGCGCTGCGTCCGGACCGGGTGACCGTCAATGGCAGAGAGACAGAAGAGGTTTTGCTGGCAGTTTCGCCGGGACCGGTTTCCGATACCGGCGCATATGAGGGATTGATTGGAGCGGAGACAGGAGGAACGATATGAACGGGTGTTTGTGGTGGAAACGATTGATGCAGCGTCTTGGAATTGAAAAGCCTCCGGTGCTGATGTATATCGGCGGTTCCGATGTGCTGCCGGCGCCGCTGGACCGAGAGGAGGAAGCGGATGCGCTGGAGCGGATGAATCAGGGAGATGAGTCAGCTCGGGCGCTGCTGATTGAGCACAATCTGCGGCTTGTGGTGTATATCGCCCGCCGCTTTGAAAATACGGGAATCAATATTGAAGATTTGATTTCCATTGGGACGATTGGCCTTATTAAAGGAATCAATACCTTCAAAACGGACAAGAAGATCAAGCTGGCCACCTATGCCTCTCGGTGCATTGAAAACGAGATTTTGATGTACCTGCGAAAGTGCTCCCGGGAGCGCACCGAGGTGTCGCTGGACGAACCCCTGAACACCGACTGGGACGGCAATGAACTGCTGCTCAGCGATGTGCTGGGCACCGATGGGGACACGGTGATTGAGCCCATTGAACGGGAGGTAGAGTGCGAGCTGCTGTTCGATGCACTGCAAAAGCTGAACGAGCGGGAAAAGCTGATTATCTCTATGCGTTACGGACTGGGCCGCCGCCGGGAGTACACCCAGAAAGAGGTGGCAGACCGGCTTGGAATATCCCAGTCTTACATCTCCAGATTGGAGAAACGCATCATGGGACGGCTGAAACGGGACTTAGTGAGCCGGATTTAGGCAAAAGGCGACCGACTTCGTCGGCATAGATTGACCTCTCTGAGGGGATGCTATAAGGGCATCGTTTCAGGGAGGTGCTTTTTTATGCAGGGAAAAGTTGAGATCAGCGGAATCAGTACGGCGTCGCTCAAGGTGTTGAAGAACAGCGAGATGACAGAGCTGCTCCGCCGAGTCAAGCAGGGGGATATGGAAGCCCGGAATCAGATGATCGAAGGGAACCTGCGTTTGGTGCTGTCGGTCATTCAGCGTTTTGCTGGACGGGGCGAAAATATGGATGATTTGTTCCAGATTGGCTGCATTGGCCTGATGAAAGCGATTGATAATTTTGATGTGGATTTGTATGATGTGCGTTTCTCTACCTATGGAGTGCCCATGATTGCCGGAGAGGTGCGACGTTTTCTGCGAGATTCGTCGGCGGTTCGAGTCAGCCGTTCGGTTCGGGATACCGCTTATAAGGTGCTGAAGGCGAGAGAGCAGTTTGCTACAGAGAAGCTGCGAGATCCAACGCTGGAGGAAATCGCTCAGATGCTGGAGATCCCCCGGGAGGAGGTAGTGCTGGCTATGGATGCGATTGCCTCCCCGGTGTCCCTGTTTGACCCGGTGTATTCCGACGGCATGGAAACCGTGTGTGTCATGGATCAGGTCCGGGACGAGCGCAACAGTGATGAGCAGTGGCTGGAGCACATTGCCTTGCATGACGCCATCGGCCGCCTGAGTCCGAGAGAGCGGCAGATTCTCGATCTGCGCTATTTCCGGGGACGCACCCAAGTGGAGGTGTCGGAGGAAATCGGCATTAGTCAGGCACAGGTGTCCAGATTGGAGAAGAATGCACTCAAACGCATCCGGGAACGGATTTAAGCATGGGACAAACCGGCACAGACATAGGATAGTGCCGGGAGGTGTGACACATGGAGTGTACACTGAAGGATTTGCGCTACAAAGAGGTAATCAGCGTTACGGACGGCACACGGTTCGGGTATGTGGGGGATCTGGAGGTGGATGTGGACAGCGGTCAGATTCGATCTCTCATCATACCCGGTCCGGCTCGGTTTTTCGGTCTGTTCGGACATCAGGAGGATGTGGTGATCGCATGGGATGAGGTGCGCCGCTTCGGTCAGGACATTATTTTGGTGGATAAAACAGGGCAAAAAAACCGTCCGGAACGGGAAAAGTTGAGATTGTGGTGAAAAAAACGAAAAAATTGCAAAAAAGGGTTGCCAAACTACCGGTATTGTGGTAGTGTATTCAAGGATTACACACACAAGGGGGATTTTGCGCCCTGTGACAAGTGGTAACCACTTGAAATGGCGCGGAATATGAACCCTGTGGAGGTAACAACTAAAAAGGAGGAATTTATTCCATGGCAGTCGTTTCTATGAAGCAGCTTCTGGAAGCTGGCGTCCACTTTGGCCACCAGACCCGTCGCTGGAACCCCAAAATGCAGACCTACATTTATACCGAGCGTAACGGTATCTACATCATCGATCTGCAGAAGACCGTGAAGAAGCTGGAGGAGGCTTACTCCTTCGTTAAGGATGTCGCCGCTAACGGCCAGAGCGTGCTGTTCGTCGGCACCAAGAAGCAGGCTCAGGAGGCTATCCGTGAGGAGGCTTCCCGCGTCAACATGTTCTATGTCAACTCCCGTTGGCTGGGCGGTATGCTCACCAACTTCAAGACCATGCGTACCCGCGTGGATCGCATGAACCAGCTGAAGAAGATGGAAGAGGACGGCACCTTCGATATGCTGCCCAAGAAGGAAGTTGTCAAGCTGCACCACGAGATGGAGAAGCTGGACAAGTATCTGGGCGGCGTCAAGGAGATGCGCAAGCTCCCCGGCGCTCTGTTCGTTGTTGATCCCCGCAAGGAGCACAACGCTGTCGCCGAGGCTCGCAAGCTGGGCATTCCCGTCGTGGCTATCGTCGATACCAACTGCGATCCCGACGAGGTCGATTACGTGATCCCCGGCAACGATGACGCCATCCGCGCCATCCGCCTGATCTCCTCCGTCATGGCCAACGCCATCACCGAGGGCAAGCAGGGCGAAGAGACCGCCGAGGTCGCCGAGGCTGCTGAATAATCCGTAACAGGATCGACAAGAAAGCGCCCGGCTTCGGGCGCTTTCTAACATTTGAAGAACAATATAACAGGAGGTAAACTACTATGGCTTTTACCGCACAGGATGTTAAGAAGCTGCGTGAGATGACCAACTGCGGCATGATGGACTGCAAGAAGGCTCTGTCTGAGGCAGACGGTGATTTCGATAAGGCTATTGAGTGGCTGCGCGAAAAGGGCAAGGCCGCTTCCGTGAAGAAGGCCGGCAAGGTTGCCGCTGAGGGTGTTTCCTACGCCACCGAGATCAACGGTGTCGGCGTCATCATCGAGGTCAACTCCCAGACCGACTTTGTTGCTAAGAACGCACTGTTCCAGAGCTTCGTCGCTGATCTGGCTACCGCTGTGGCTGAGCAGAACCCCGCTGATGTCGAGGCTCTGAAGGCTTGCACCTATCCCGGCACTGACCGTACCGTCGCTGATGTGACCAACGATCGCGTTCTCTCCATCGGTGAGAACCTGCAGATCCGCCGCTTTGTCCGTTATGCTGAGGGCGTCAATGTTCCTTACATCCACATGAACGGCAAAATCGGCGTTCTGGTGAACATGGAAGTGTCCGGCATCGAGGCCGGCGCTGTCGAGGAGCTGGGCAAGGATCTGGCTATGCAGATCGCTGCTATGAACCCCGGCTATGTCTCCTCCGAGGAGATCCCCGCTTCCGTCGTGGAAGAGGAGAAGGCTGTCCAGCTGGCTAAGGCTCTGGAAGAGGGCGCTGCCAACACCAAGATCCCCGCTGAGAAGGCTAAGATGATCGCTGAGAACAAGGTCAGAGGCCGTATGAACAACTTCTTCGCTGAGATCTGCCTGCTGAATCAGGCCTTCGTCAAGGAGAACAAGGTCACCGTGGGTGATCATGTGAAGGCTGTCGCCAAGGAACTGGGCGGCTCCATCGTTGTCAAGTCCTTCGTCCGCTTTGAGACCGGCGAGGGCATCGAGAAGGTTGAAGAGGATTACGCCGCTGAGGTCGCCAGCCTGGCTGGCATGACCAAGTAAGGTCACATCCGAGTCATCTCGAACAAACTACAAGCAAACAAACTACAAGCAAACTGCATCGCATCAGCCGGAGCGCAATCTTTGCGCTCCGGTTTTTTGCCTTTTTTACGAAAAGAAGGAAATAGATGAAAAAGTTTGAGTTTTCCTCTATGCAAACGAGGGAAAATAGATTAAAATACCATATAGTGAAAATAGTAAAATGAGTCTTCGTATGGACTCAGGTAAAGGAGCGTATTCCAATGAATGCACCGAAATATAAGCGTGTGTTGCTGAAAATCAGCGGTGAGGCTCTGGCTGGCGAAGCCGGCCGTGGTCTGGATTTTGAAGTCATCAATGCAGTTGCAGCTGCAATCAAAAAGTGCGTCGCACTGGGCGTCCAGGTGGGCGTCGTGGTCGGCGGCGGCAACTTCTGGCGTGGCGTGAAGGACGGCGGCGACAGCATGGTCCGTGTCCGTGCTGACCATATGGGCATGCTGGCCACCACCATCAATGCTTTGGCTGTGGCTGATGTGCTGGAGCAGCAGGGAGTGGAGGTCCGTGTGCAGACCGCCATCGAGATGCGTCAGATTGCTGAGCCCTATATCCGTTCCAAGGCCATTCGCCATCTGGAAAAGGGCCGCGTTGTGGTCTTTGGCTGCGGCACCGGCAATCCCTTCTTCTCCACCGATACCGGCGCTGTGCTGCGTGCGGCTGAGATTGATGCGGATGTTATCCTGCTGGCAAAGAATGTGGACGGCGTGTATTCTGCCGATCCTCAGAAGGACCCCAGTGCTGTGAAGTACGATGTCATCTCCTATGATGATGTGCTGGCTCAGCATCTGGCTGTGATGGACACCACTGCCACCAGCCTGTCCATGGATAACAATATCCCCGTGCTGCTGTTTGCATTGAAGGATCCCGAAAATATCGTCCGTGTGGTCATGGGCGAACAAATTGGTACCATTGTGAAAGGAGACGACTGATATGAGTGAGTTCGTCAAAGAAGCAGAGCAGAAGATGCTCAAAACCATCGAGGCCGTCAAGTCTGATTTTGCATCCGTCCGTGCCGGACGCGCCAACGCATCCGTGCTGGACCGCATCCAGGTTGAATATTATGGCGCTCCCACCCCTCTGAATCAGGTGGCCTCCATCAGCTCACCCGATCCCCGTCAGCTGGTCATCCAGCCTTGGGACAGCTCTCTGCTCCGTGAGATCGAGAAGTCCATCCTGACTTCCGAGCTGGGCATCAATCCTCAGAACGACGGCAAGGTCATTCGACTGACCTTCCCTCAGCTGACCGAGGAGCGCCGTAAGGACCTCACCAAGCAGGTGCACAAGTATGGCGAAAATGGCAAGATTGCGGTCCGTAATGTCCGCCGTGACACTATGGACAAGATCAAGAGTGCCAAGAAGAAGTCTGAAATCACCGAGGACGACGCCAAGGATTTCGAGAAGGAACTTCAGGATGTCACTGACAAGTTCACGAAGAAGATTGATGCTCTTGCGGAAGAAAAGGTGCAGGAGCTGATGAGCGTGTGATCCGTTGCGGGTCTGCGCAATACTTTAAAAACAGGTATAAGCGGAGCATCCATAGCGATATGGGTGCCTCCGCTTGCTTGGTGTTAAGGCGGGAATTTCGAAATGGGTATTTTTCGTAAAAAAGAAGAGATTCAGGTAGATTTTGACCATATTCCGGAGCATATAGCCATTATTATGGACGGAAATGGCCGTTGGGCAAAGAAACGCGGTATGCCCCGCACTTATGGTCATTCCGTGGGTGCGGAGACCTTCCGTACCATTGCAAATTACTGCAAGGAGATCGGCGTCAAGTACCTGACAGTCTATGCGTTCTCTACGGAGAACTGGAAGCGTCCCAAGGAGGAAGTGGACACCATTATGGGTCTGCTGGATAAGTACCTCCACGAGGCAATCGACGATGCTGTGAAAAACGGCACCCGGATTGCCATTTTCGGCGACCTTTCCGTACTGACTCCTGAGCTGCAGGCTCTTTGCAAGAAGGCAAAGGAAGTCACCAGCTGCTATGAGGGCTGCCAGACCAATATCTGCCTGAATTACGGCGGTCGAGATGAGATTCTCCATGCGGTCCGTGGCTGTATGGAAGAAGGGAAGGCCCCTGAGGAACTGACAGAGGCGGATATCGCGGCACACCTGTACTCTGCAGGTACGCCGGACCCGGATCTGGTGATTCGCCCCAGCGGAGAAATTCGTATTTCCAACTTCCTGCTTTGGCAGTCTGCCTATTCAGAGTTTTATTTCACTGATGTTCTGTGGCCTGATTTTTCTGAGCAGGAGTTGCTGAAAGCAATTGCAGCCTATCAGCACCGCTCTCGTCGGTTTGGAGGTGTGTAAGCATGGCCAAACGTATTTTGGTGTCTGTGGTGCTGCTGCCGGTGGTGATTGCATTCATCTATGTGGGCGGCATCCCGTTTACCGTGTTTGTTTCCTTTATCACGGCGTTGGCCAGCTGGGAGCTGCTCCACGCCATGTCGCAGCTGCCCAAGCGGGTGTATTTCTATCCCTTCGTGGCGGCAGCGATCATCCCGGTGGGCTTCCACTTTGGAATTGCCACGGGAGCCACGGTGCTGGGCTTTGCGGCTCTGTTCCTGATGGCGGCGGCGTTTCTGGAAGCCATTTTCAGCTACGGCCGACAGGCCGCAGTCACCGGGCGTGATGTGCTGGACATCCTGTTTGCCGGAGCCTTTATGCCTGCCATGCTGTCTGCGCTCAGCGTGCTGAACAGCTACGGCGCCGAAGGCGGCAGACGACCCTATGTCATTCTGGCCATCGGCCTTGCCTTTGTTACGGACGCCGGTGCTTATTTTGCCGGTGTGTTTTTGGGTAAGCATCGGGGCATTACTAAGGTCAGCCCCAACAAGTCTCTGGAAGGTTACATCGGCGGCATTATCACCGGCGGTTTGTACGCCTTGGTCTTGGGTCTGATTCTCGGCCACTGCTTTGACCACTATGTGGTGCATTACGGTGCGCTGGTCGTGTATGGTTTGGTCGGTGCAGCACTGACTGCCATTGGTGACCTGTCCTTCTCCCTGATTAAGCGGGAGTTGGGAATAAAAGATTATGGTAAACTTCTTCCCGGCCATGGCGGTATGATGGATCGGTTTGACAGCATGGTGTTCTGCGCACCTTGGGTCATGCTGCTGTCTGCCTGCCTCCCGGCATTTACAATTTTGCACCCCTGAGGAGGGAGTTCTATGACGCAAGTTCTTTCTGTGCTGGGCTCTACCGGTTCCATCGGTACCCAGACGCTGGATGTAGCGGAAAAGTGCGGTATTCGTGTTGCCGCAATTACGGCGAACCGCAGCGTGGAGCTGCTGGAGGCTCAGGCCCGTAAGTTCCACCCCGATCTGGTGGTGGCGATGGACGAGACCGCAGCCAAGGATCTGCAGGTGCGCCTTGCGGATACCGGTATCCGTGTGGCCTCCGGTATGGAGGGTCTGATTGAAGCAGCAACTCTGCCGGAAGCAGATACCGTGGTCACCGCAGTGATGGGCATGGTGGGCCTTCGTCCTACGCTGGCTGCCATTGACGCCCATAAGCGCATTGCTCTGGCCAATAAGGAAACCTTGGTCTGTGCCGGTGAGCTGGTGATGGCCAATGCTGCCCGGGAGGGCGTGGACATTGTCCCCGTAGACTCGGAGCATTCCGCCATCTTCCAGTCTTTGCAGGGCTGTTCGGACCGCCGTGAGGTGAAACGGCTCATTCTGACCGCATCCGGCGGCCCCTTCTTCGGATGGACCAAGGAACAGCTGGAACAGGTGACGCTGGCAGACGCCCTGAAACACCCCAACTGGTCCATGGGCGCCAAGATCACCATTGACTCGGCGACCCTCATGAATAAGGGCTTGGAGTTTATTGAAGCCATGCGGCTTTATCATGTGGCTCCGGAGCAAATTCAGATTGTGGTCCACCGTCAGAGCATGATTCATTCTCTGGTGGAATACACTGACAATGCGATTATCGCCCAGTTGGGTACGGCGGATATGCGCCTGCCCATCCAGTATGCCCTCACTTGGCCTCAGCGTACGGAGGGAGTTGCCACGGAGTTGGACCTGTTCTCCTGCCCTGACCTGACCTTCCGCAAGCCGGACCCGGAAACCTTCCGCTGCCTTGGTATTGCGCTGGAAACGGCAAAGAAGCCGGGTACGCCCTGCGCCATCATGAACGGCGCAAACGAGGCTGCAGTGGACCTGTTCCTTCGGGAAAAGATTCGCTTTGTGGACATTCCCGAGTTGGTGGATTACGCCCTCTCGGTGGTTCCTGCACAGAGTGTGGAAAATCTGGAAACGGTGCTGGAGGCAGATCGCGCGGCAAGAGAGGCGGTCTATTCTCGAATTTCCGGATAAGGAGCAAGTATGGTATTTATCCTCTTTGGTATTCTGTTTTTTGGCTTTTTAATTGCCATTCATGAGTTCGGACATTTCATCACGGCAAAGCTGTCCGGCGTCCGGGTCAACGAGTTCTCCATTGGAATGGGACCTCGTCTGTGGGGACGCAAGTGGGGAGAAACGGAGTATTCGCTCCGGGTGTTCCCTGTGGGCGGCTTTTGCGCCATGGAAGGAGAGGACGGGGAGAGCAGTGATCCACGCAGCTTTTCAAAGGCCCCCTTCTGGAGAAAGGTGCTGATTCTGGTGGCCGGATCCGGCATGAATTTTCTTGTCGGTCTGCTGATTCTGGTGATTCTCTTTTCCGGTGCAGAGGCCTATGTCTCCACCACACTGGACTCCTTCGTGGAAGGCTGTCCTGCTGCGGAGGAAGGTTACCTGCTGCCGGGGGATGAGCTGCTGCAGATCAACGGCAGCCATGTGTTTACCCGCAACGATGTTTCGCTCCTGCTGAGCCGCAGCGGCGAGGATACCGCCGATTTGGTGGTGCGCCGTGACGGGGAGAAAATCAAGCTGAACGATGTCCCTATGGCACTCCGGGAGTACGAAACGGAGCAGGGAGCCAGAATGCTATATGGATTGAATTTTAAGGTCACTGAGTCCAGTCTCATCCAGAATGTGGGGCTGGCGCTGAAAAGCACTGTCTCCTTCACCCGGTTGGTGTGGTACGGTCTGCTGGACCTGATCTCCGGCGCGATGGGACTCAATGAGCTGGCAGGCCCCATTGGCGTGGTCGGTGTCATGACCGAGGCCGGCAAGCAGGCACCCAGTATCGGTGCAGGACTCATCAACCTGTTGTATTTCGGCTCGTTTATCGCCATCAATCTGGCGGTGATGAACCTGCTGCCCATCCCGGCACTGGATGGCGGCAGACTGTTCTTCCTGGTGCTGAACAGCCTGTTGATGCTGCTGTTCCGGCGTAAAATCCCGGACCAGTACGAGGGCTATGTCCACATGATTGGCTTGGCTCTGCTGTTGATGCTGATGCTGCTTGTGGGCATCAGTGATATATACAAATTGATCGGAAAATAAAGGGAGCTGAAGAAACGAATGACAAAGCAGATTCGAGTTGGAAATGTTCCTGTCGGCGGCGGCGCTCCTGTGAGCATTCAGTCCATGTGCAACACCTTCACCGACGATGTGGAGGCTACCGTACAGCAGATTCATTTGCTGGAAGCGGCGGGCTGTGATATTGTGCGTGTGGCTGTGCCGGACATGGCAGCAGCTAAGGCCGTTGGAGCCATCAAGGAACGAATTTCCATTCCTCTGGTGGTGGATATTCACTTTGACTATAAACTGGCACTGGAGGCCATTGCAGCCGGTGCAGATAAGGTTCGTATCAATCCCGGCAACATCGGCGGGGAAGACCGGGTGAAGGCGGTGGCAAATGCCTGCGCTCAGCACGGCATTCCCATTCGAATCGGTGTCAACGGCGGCAGTCTGGATAAGAAGCTGCTGGCTAAGTACGGCAAGGTCTGCCCGGAAGCGCTGGTGGAATCCGCTTTTGAGCATATCGCTCTGCTGAACCGGTACGACTTTGACGATATCTGTATCTCTCTGAAATCCTCCAATGTCCAGATTGCTATGGACGCCTATCGTCTGATGCACGAGCGCAGCCATTATCCGCTGCATCTGGGTGTGACCGAAGCCGGTACATATACCATGGGTGCCATCAAGTCTGCCGTGGGCATCGGCGGTCTGCTGACGCAGGGCATCGGTGATACCTTCCGTGTCACCCTCACCGCAGATCCGGTGGAGGAAATTGTGCTGGGCAAGCAGATTTTGAAGGCCTGCGGCATCCGTAAGGACGGCCCGGAGCTGATTAGCTGCCCCACCTGCGGCCGAACCAGAATTGATCTGATTCCGCTGGCCAAGGAAGTGGAGAAGCGTCTGGAGGGCTGCACCAAGCCGATCACCGTGGCCGTCATGGGCTGTGTCGTGAACGGTCCCGGCGAAGCCTCTGCAGCCGATTGCGGCATTGCCGGCGGCAAGGGCGAAGGATTGCTTTTCAGCCACGGCAAGGTGCTGAAGAAAGTCCCTCAGGATCAGCTGGTGGACGAACTGATGAAACTGATTGATGAACTTTAATAAAAATAAAACGAGGAGCCGGGTTTACCATGAGCAGTGAATTCTGCCTTCCTCTGCTGCAAATGTTTTCCCTCTGCCCGTTGGAGGGAAAACTTCTTTCTCTGGCAGAGAAATGCACAATCGTGAATGTCGATTTAGACGAAGAAAATGCAAATATAAAAGTCGATGTAGTTCTGGACGAGGGTGCGGATGAAACCTGGTGGGACGAGCTGGAACGGGCGCTGGCGGAAGCCTATCAGATGAACCGGGTGGAGCTGCGCAAGACCAAGGAAAGCGGTGAGGTAGAAATTACCCTTTCTTGGATTTGGGAGCAGATTTCCGAACTGTTTCCTCCGGCCCACGGTCTGCTGTCTGGCGCAGAGCTGGAGGAGCGGGACGATCTGCTCGTTCTGAAGCTGCAGGGCGGCGGCGCGGACTTGATGGAGCCTTTCCTCCGCCGGGTGGAGAGCCGCATCCATGAAACCTTCGGACGGGTCGTTACCATTCGTCTGGAGGAGGGAAAGCTGGAGGCGGACACGGACGAGCTGTTCCGCCGCACGGAGGAAATCCGCAAGCAGCGTGCCACAGCGGTGGCAGCTCAGCGCCCCAAGCAGCCGACGCCCAAGACTCCGGCGCAGCAGAAGCAGGCTACGGACGAGAGCACCTTTCTGGGCAAGCCCATCCGGGGCACACCGACAGAAATCGGAAAACTGGACTTGGATATGGGCGGCGTGGTCATCAACGGCAAGGTGTTTGCGGTCAACCATAAGGAGCTGACCAAGCGCAATGCGTGGATCATCAACTTTGATGTGACGGATGGCACCGGTTCTATCACGGTTTCCGGCTTCTATGAGGACCGGCAGGCGAAACCGCTGCTGGAAAAAATTCAGGTGGGCAAGTATCTGCTGATTCAGGGTAAACTCCAGATCGGCAAATTCAGCGGCGAGCTGGAGCTGAAGCCCTTTGCTATGGCAGACGGTATTCCCAAGCCGGAGCGGCAGGATGCCGGGTATCAGGGAGAAAAGCGTGTAGAGCTGCACCTGCATACCCGCTATTCCACCATGGATGGTTTGACCGATGTGACCGGAGCTGTCAAGCGGGCCATTTCGTGGGGCCATAAGGCTGTTGCCATCACCGACCATGGCATTGCGCAGGCATTCCCGGAGGCCTATAAGGCCGGTGGTGACAAAATCAAGGTCATTCTGGGCACGGAAGCCTATTACCGCAACGATGTGGACGACCGAGTGGTAGTCCACGGCACGACGGAGCAGGATTTGGACGATGAAATCGTCTGCTTTGATATTGAAACCACGGGTCTGGACCGGCGAAAGGAACAGATCACTGAAATCGGCGCAGTCGTGCTGAAAAACGGGGAAATCATTGACTCCTATAATGCCTTCCTGAACCCGGAAAAACCCCTCAGCCGAGAAATTATTGAGCTTACCGGCATTACGGACGATATGCTGGCGGATGCCCCCAGTCAGGAGGAAGGACTGAACCTGTTTCTGGATTGGGTCGGTGACCGACCGCTGGCGGCCCATAATGCGGAGTTTGATATGGGCTTTATCTCCGACGGCTGTCGGAAGATTGGCCGCCCCTTCCATAATACCTCGCTGGATACCCTTATTCTGTGCCAGAATTTGCTGCCTAAGCTGGGTAAGTACAAGTTGGATGTGATTGCAGAACACCTCGACTTGCCGGCGTTTAATCACCACCGTGCCAGCGATGATGCGGGAACGGTGGCCTATATGCTGATTCCGCTGTACCAGAATTTGCGGGATATGGGTGTAAAAACCCTCCAGCAGATCAATCCGGCGATGCGTGCGCTTCGAAAGAATGCCGGTAAGGGCGGTGGACGTCGACGCAGTGCAAACCACCTGATTTTGCTGGCGAAGAATCAGACCGGCCTTAGAAATCTCTATAAGATGATTTCGCTGGCGCATTTGGAGCATTTCAAGCGGTTCCCCATCATGCCGAAGAGTTTGGTGGATGAAAACCGGGAAGGCATCATCGTGGGTTCTGCCTGTGAGGCCGGCGAGCTGTTTCAGGCGATTGCCAACCGCAAGAGCTGGGACGAGCTGGTGCGAATTGCCTCTTGGTACGATTTTCTGGAGATCCAGCCCATCTGCAATAATATGTTCATGCTCCGTGAGGGCATGGTGGACTCGGTGGAGGAGCTGCGGGACTTTAACCGCACCGTTCTGGAATTGGGTAAGGCCCTCGATAAGCCGGTCTGTGCCACCGGAGATGTCCATTTCATGGACCCGGAGGATGAGATTTACCGTCACATCCTGCTGGCAACGAAGGGCTTTAAGGACGCTGACAGCGAATTGCCCATCTATTTCAAAACCACCGATGAGATGATGGAGGAATTCTCCTATCTCGGGGAAGAGGACTGCTATAAGGTGGTCATCGGCGATCCCAATCGAGTGGCCAGATGGGTGGATAAGATTCCGCCTCTGCCGAAAAAGCTGTTTGCCCCCAAGCTGAAGGACTCGGATAAGGAATTGGAGTATCTGGTTTACTCCAAGGCCCATGAACTGTACGGCGAAGAACTGCCCCAGATCGTGCAGGACCGTATTGATCTGGAGCTGCCCGGTATCATCGAGCGTAAGTACGATGTTATTTATATGTCGGCTCAGAAGCTGGTGCAGAACTCCTTGGAGCACGGCTATCTGGTTGGCTCCCGAGGCAGTGTCGGTTCGTCCATCGTCGCGTTCTTCTCAGGCATCACCGAGGTGAACTCGCTGGCGGCCCATTATCGCTGCCCCAACTGTAAGCATTCCGATTTTGAGGCGGGAAAGAACTACGGCTGCGGTGCGGATATGCCCGACGCATGGTGTCCGATTTGCGGAACCAAGTACATCAAGGACGGATTTAATATCCCCTTTGAAACCTTCTTGGGCTTTGGCGGTAAGAAAATGCCCGATATTGACCTGAACTTCTCCGGTGAATATCAGGCAAAGGCACACCGCTATACCTTTGAGCTGTTCGGTGAAAACCATGTGTTCAGAGCCGGCACTGTGGGTACGGTGGCAGAAAAAACCGCCTTTGGCTATGCCAAAAAGTATCTGGAAGAGCGTGGCATCCACGCACCCACCGCAGAAATCTGCCGTTTGGCACAGGGATGCGTCGGCATCAAGCGCACTACCGGTCAGCACCCCGGCGGCATGATCGTTATTCCGGCGGATATGGAGATTTGGGACTTCTGTCCCGTCCAGCATCCGGCCGACGATGTGAATACGGACATCATCACTACCCACTTTGAATACCACTCCATGGAGGACAACCTCCTGAAGCTGGATATGCTGGGTCATGATGACCCCACCATGATTCGTATGCTGCAGGACATCACCGGAGTCGATCCTCAGACCATTCCTCTGGATGACCCGGGCACGCTGTCTATTTTCACCTCCTCGAAGGTACTTGACTTTGAAAATGACCCGATTCTGGGTCCCACGGGTGCTGTTGCGATCCCGGAATTCAATACCAAGTTCACCCGAGGGATGCTGATGGACACCATGCCCACTCAGTTCAATACGCTGATTCGTCTGTCCGGCTTCTCCCACGGCACGGATGTGTGGCTGGGCAATGCCCGTGATCTGATCGTCAATAAGGTGGCAACCGTTGACTCTACGGTGGGCTGCCGAGATGACATTATGATTTACCTGATGGATCAGGGCGTGGAGCCGCTGACCGCCTTCAATATCATGGAAGCGGTTCGTAAGGGCAGAGTCAAAAAGGGCGGCTTTGCTGACGGATGGGTGGAAACCATGAAGGAGCATAATGTCCCGGATTGGTACATTGATTCCTTGGCAAAAATCGGCTATCTGTTCCCGAAAGCCCATGCAGCGGCCTATGTTATGATGGCATTCCGCATTGCGTGGTTCAAGGTGCATCGTCCGCTGGCGTTCTATGCGGCGTTCTTCTCCATTCGAGCCAAGGCCATTGACGCGACCTGTATGTGTATGGGTATGGATGTGGCGAAGGCGAAGATGAAGGAAATTGAAGCCAAGGACAAGCCTGCGGCAGTGGAAGAAGATATGCTGACCACCTTGGAAGTGTTCTATGAGTTCTACCTCCGTGGTTTTACAATGGCGAAAATGGACCTGTATCGTTCCGATGCGACCAAGTTCTTGGTGGATGAAGAGAATAATGCGCTGATTCCGCCGTTTACCTCCTGCCCCGGTCTGGGCGAGAGTGCAGCTCTGTCCATTGTGGAAGCCCGAAAGGGGAAAGAGTTCATCTCCATTGAGGAGTTCTCCAATTCCTGCCCGAAGGTGTCCAAATCCCATATTGAACAGCTGAAATTCATGGGGGCCTTGGACGGCATCCCGGATACCAGCCAGATTACATTGTTTTAAATGCTGAAAACCCCCCGGTGCTGCGGCACCGGGGGGTTATTGATCAAAAGCGCCCTGCACAACACGATGTGTGCAGGGCGCTTGTCATTATTTTTGGGAAATTCAGGCGTAATCCTTGATGGTTTCAGCAAAGGCGGCGTAAGCGGCAACCTTGGCGTCAGCAGCTTCCTTGGAAGCGTCGCTGCACAGAATGTAGACCTTGATCTTGGGCTCAGTGCCGGAGGGACGGATGATGAAGCTGGTGCCATCCTCCAGCTCGTAGCGCAGCACATTGGAGCCGGACAGTTCCATGGTGGAGTCGGCACCGGTGACGGTGTTGTGGACGGAGCCATCCTGATAATCCTTCTGCTCCACAACCTTCACGCCGGCGACCTCGGTGAGGGGCTTGGCACGGAGAGCGGACATCAGTTCCTTCATCTTGACCATGCCGTCCAGACCGGGCATGACCAGATTGATGGTCTTTTCACGGTAGAAGCCGTACTTTGCGTAGCAGTCCTGCAGAGCGTCATACATGGTCTTGCCCTGAGTGGCGTAGTAGCAGGCGGCCTCAGCCAGAATCAGAGCGGCAGTGACGGCGTCCTTGTCACGAACATAGTCACCGAACATATAGCCGTAGGATTCCTCGAAGGACATGATCACGGTGCCTTCACCGCTCTCCTCCAGCTGGTTCTTCTTCTCAGCCAGGAACTTGAAGCCGGTAAAGGTGTCATAGCACTTCACGCCGTTGGCCTCAGCAACCTTGCGAGCCATCTCGGTGGAAACAATGCTCTTCAGAGCGACGGGGTTAGCAGGCATCTTGCCGGAACGCTTCATGGCGCCGATCAGATAGTCCAGCAGGATAACGCCGTTCTGGTTGCCGGTGATGGTGACAAACTCGCCGGAGGGATCACGCACCATGATGCCGATGCGGTCTGCATCGGGGTCAGAGCCCATGATGAAGCTGATGTTCTGCTCCTTTGCCATCTGAACAGCAATGGCGAAGCCCTCGGGGTTTTCAGGGTTGGGGGAGGCGACGGTGGGGAAGTTGCCGTCCAGCACCATCTGCTCGGGGACGCAGACCACATGCTTCATGCCCATGCGCTTGAGTGCCTCGGGGATCAGCTTGTAGCCGGTGCCGTGGAAGGGGGTAAAGATGATGGAAAAATCATCGCAAACCTTCTTGACGGACTCGGGATCGTTGACCTGAGCCAGCACATTGGTCAGGAACTTCTCGTCGGTCTCTTCACCGATGAGGGTAATCATGCCGTTAGCAATGGCCTCGTCATAGTCAGCCAGCTGGATGGAATCAAAGATGTCCAGCTCGTTCATCTTGGCGGCAATGGCGCTGGCGTGCTGAGGGGGCAGCTGAGCGCCGTCGCTCCAGTAGACCTTGTAGCCATTGTATTCCTTGGGGTTGTGGGAGGCGGTCACATTGACGCCAGCCTGAGCACCGTACTCACGGACAGCGAAGGATAGCTCAGGGGTGGGACGCAGAGCGTCGAAGAGCTTGACCTTGATGCCGTTGCCGGCCATGACACGGGCGGTCTCACGAGCGAAGTCGTCGGAGTGGTTGCGGCAGTCGAAGCAAACCACAACACCCTTTTCCATGGCTTCGGGACCTTCGGCCTTGATGACCTCGGCAAAGGCCTGCGTTGCGTGACGGATGACATGAATATTCATACGGTTCAGACCCACAGCCATAGTGCCGCGCAGTCCGGCAGTGCCGAACTCCAAGGGGCCGAAGAACCGGCTCTCGATTTCTTTGGGATCACCGGCAATGGCCTTCAGTTCGGCCACTTCCTCACTGCTAAGAGCAGGGGAACCCAACCACTTTTCATAATTCTCCATGTAAGTCATAGGGGTACCTCCAGTGTGATGATTATTTGTGATAACGGGAACCCTCGTTGATTTGGAAGGCCCGATAAATCTGTTCCAAAAGCATGACCCGTGCCAGATGGTGGGGGAAGGTCATGGGAGACATAGACAGCTTCAGGTCGGCAAGCGCCTTCAGTTCCGGATGCATACCAAAGGAGCTTCCGATAAGAAAGGTGAGCTGGCTCGCCCCTGCGTTGGTCCAGTCGATAAATTTCTGCGCCAGCGCATCGCTGGATATGGTCTTTCCCTCAATGCACATTGCCACCAGAATGCCGGATTTCGGGAGCTTTGCCTTGACAGCTTCTGCTTCCTTGCGGAGAGCGGCTTCAATTTGCGCATCGGAAGGCTTTTCCGGAAGCCGTTCCTCATTCAACTCCAGCAGGTTGAGCTTGCAGGAGCGGCTGAGCCGCTTTGCGTACTCCTCCACAGCGGAAAGATAGAACTTTTCTTTCAGTTTTCCAACACAAATGACATTGACGGTAAGCATATGTATTAAACCTCAAGAGGAGTGCCCGGGCGGTCGAAGGGAGCCACCGTGACCGAAATATGGTCAAAGCCACGGCGGGCCAGCATGTCGCAGACCACGCTGCGTGCCCGTTCCGGCGTGTTGTTTTCCCGGCTCAGATGGGCGAGAATCAACTTGCTGGTGCCATTGGCGGCCAGCTCGCAGCAGAACTCACCGCTGGCCTCGTTGGAAAGGTGACCGCCGTCACCCAGAATACGCTGTTTCAGATAATAGGGATAGGGGCCGGACATCAGCCAGTTTGGATCGTGGTTTGCTTCCACCAGAGCCAGCTGAGAGCCCAAGACACAGTGGCGCACATCCTCGGTCACAAAACCAAGGTCTGTCACTACGCTGCACTTGCGTGCGCCGTCAGTGACAGAGAAACCGGCACTGCCGGGAGCGTCGTGGGGCGTAGGGAAGGGCGTAATCTCCAGATTCCCCAGAGAAAAGGGAACCAGAGGTTCCACAGTGGTAATCCGCCCCTGAATTCCGTCCACCTGCCGAAGTAAAGCGCAAGCCGTCTCACCGCAGGTGTATACCTTAGCGTCGGTGCGTTTGAGCAGAACACGCAGTCCGGAAATGTGATCGGAGTGGGAATGAGTGATAAAAATTCCGCTTAAATCAGTGGGAGCGAAGCCCAGCGCCTTCAAGCTGTCACAGATGCGCTTGGCAGAAACCCCTGCATCAATGAGCAGCACGGTTTCGTTGTTGTAAACCAGAACGGCATTTCCACTGGAGCCGCTGGCGATGGTACATAATTCCAGCAAAGAAAATACCCTCCTGAGGGAAACAGGGGCAGCTTATGCTGCACCCTGTATAGAACAAATCAGTATATCAGCCTACATTGTCGTGGCAGACCACATCATCGGGTTCTTCCACGAGCTGAATGTCGGCACCCACATTGCGCAGCTTGGTGACCAGATCCTCATAGCCGCGCTCCACATGATGGGTATGATCCACCTCGGTAACGCCTTCGGCAGCCAGACCGGCCACCACCATGGCAGCGCCGGCACGCAGATCCCAAGCACGCACCGGAGCACCGGTCAGCTTAGAAACGCCCTCAAAGACAGCTACCTTGCCGTCCACCTGAATCTTAGCGCCCATACGCTTGAGTTCGTCACAGTAGCGGAAGCGGTTTTCCCAGATGCCTTCCGTCACCATGCTGACGCCGTCTGCCAGACACAGGCAAACGGCAACCTGAGACTGCATGTCCGTGGGGAAGCCGGGATAGGGAAGGGTCTTGATGTTGGTGTGCTTCAGAGGGCCGGTGCGGGAAACAATCAGATCGTCGCCGTCCTCCACCACACTGACGCCCATCTCCAGCAGCTTGGCAGTGATGCAGTCCATGTGTTTGGGGATGATGTTTTTGATGCGAACACATCCGCCGGCCGCAGCCACAGCAGCCATGTAGGTGCCGGCTTCGATCTGGTCGGGGATGATGGAATAGGTGCCGCCCACCAGAGACTTGACACCCTTGATTTTAATAATGTCGGTACCGGCGCCCATCACATTGCCGCCCATGGCGTTAATGAAGTTTGCCAGATCCACCACATGAGGCTCCTTGGCGGCGTTTTCGATGATGGTGGTGCCCTTGGCAAAGACACTTGCCAGCATCACATTCATGGTTGCGCCCACAGAGGACTGATCCATGTAAATATAAGTGCCGGTGAGCCCGTCCTCGGGAGCCTTGGCCAGAACATAACCGTTTTTGACCTCTACTTCTGCGCCCAGAGCTTCAAAGCCCTTGATGTGCAGATCGATGGGGCGAGCGCCCAGATTGCATCCGCCGGGCATGGACACCTGACCGGAGCCGAAACGACCCAGCAGAGCGCCGATGAAGTAGTAGGAAGCCCGGAACTGACGGGACAGCTCATGGGAAACGCAGGTGCGTCTGACCTTGGAGCTGTCGATCTCCACGGTGTTGCGGTTGATGACACGGACAGAAGCACCCAGTTCATCCAAAATGCGGAGAATCAGGGTGACATCGCTGATCTGGGGAATGTTCTCCAGACGGCAGACGCCGTCCACCAGCAATGCGGCAGGAATAATAGCAACAGCGGCATTTTTTGCGCCGCTGATATTGATTTCACCATGAAGGGGATTACCGCCCCGAATTACATATTTTAACAAAGGAAAGCACCTCTTTGCAGTTTTGTATAAGCCCGACAAGCTGGCACGGAAAGGGAGTGATGTGCGCGCACAAAAACGCTGCGCTTTTGACGCACTACCACCTATACATATTCAACGGAAGTATACCACATTATGCAAGATAAATCAAAGAAAATATTTCTGATTCCAAGGGGAAAGAATGTCGAAATGTCTCCTGTATGCGGACTTGACAAATGTGGTAAAATGAAATGTACAAGAAAAATAAGGGGGGTGTCGGCGTGGCAGGCGGTCAGAGTCGTGTTGCGGCCACCAATCGAAAGGCCTATCACAATTATTTCATCGAAGAACGCTACGAAGCCGGCATCGAGTTGTCCGGAACGGAAGTGAAGAGCATCCGTCAGGGAAAGCTGAATCTGAAGGATTCCTTCTGCCATGTGAAAAATGGCGAGTTGTTTCTCTACGGAATGCACATTTCACCCTATGAAAAGGGAAACATCTTCAATGTGGACCCTCTGCGTACCCGTAAGCTGCTGATGCACAAGCGGGAAATCTTGAAGCTGTTTTCAAAAATCCAGCAGGACGGATATTCGCTGATCCCCTTGAGCGTATACTTCAAAAATTCCAAAGTGAAGGTGGAACTGGGACTTGCCCGAGGCAAGAAACTCTATGACAAGCGTGCCTCTGCCGCAGAGCGTGATGCGAAGCGGGATATGGACCGTGCCATGAAGACCCAGCGCTACCGCTAAACAGGAGGTAAAACATATGGCAAAGAATCCCATTGTCACCTTTGAGATGGAGAACGGCGGCAAGATCGTCGCAGAGCTCTATCCTGAAATTGCACCTGAGTCTGTTCGTAACTTCGTTTCTCTGGTCAGCGACGGTTTCTATGACGGCCTGATTTTCCATCGCGTCATTTCCGGCTTCATGATTCAGGGCGGCGATCCCGAGGGCACCGGCATGGGCGGCCCCGGTTACTGCATCAAGGGCGAGTTCCGCTCCAATAAGGTGGAGAACAACCTGTCCCATGAGCGCGGCGTTCTGTCCTTTGCTCGCAGCCAGGCCTTTAACTCCGCCGGCAGCCAGTTCTTCATCATGCATGAGGACGGCCCCTTCCTGGATGGCGACTATGCCGCATTCGGCAAGGTCATCGAGGGTATGGATGTGGTCGATGCCATTGCTGCCGTGAGAACCGGCCGCAACGATCGTCCCATTGACGAGCAGAAGATGAAGAAGGTCACGGTCGATACCTTCGGCGAGGAGTATCCCCAGCCCGAGAAGCTGAAAGATCCCTACGGCCGTTTCTGATTTTTGATAGACCTCACGCCCGTCTGAATTCAGGCGGGTGATTTGGGGGCGTACCGGTTTCGACGGGGATGCGGAATCCGGAATAGCGGGCGGTGGCGCCTGGCCACCTTAAAACGGGCACTTATAAATTAAAGAACAACGACTACACTGTTGCTGTTGCTGCTTAATTAAGCAGCCCGCTGCCCCTATGGCAGCCTGACGCCCTATTTGGCGTCCCGCCGATCCCGGTTGTGCCGCGCGCCGGGCTGGGCGATACCGTTTAGTGGTGTACTTGAGTCCGCAAAGCTTTGAGCGGTCCAGGAATCATGAAGCTACCAAGTCTGTAAGGGTTTCGGCTCTCGTGCAGGTAAGGGAATGTAAATAACCGAATGCGCCCGGAGAAGTTCCGGTGGATGTGTTTTCGGACAGGGGTTCAACTCCCCTCGCCTCCACCAAAAACGGAAGCGTCGAACTCTTATTTTTCAAAAAGGAGTTCGACGCTTCTTTATAAATTTTACAAACACGGCAAGGCTTAAATCATAGTTGCGCATAAAAGTAGAACAGAAAGCCAAGTTATTTATTTCTGCGAATTAGCGGTTCTCTAAAGCGGCTATGTATGATAAAATGAAGGAATGGAAAAAGGGGGATGGGAACATGAAAAAATATCTCTCAACAAAATAATAATTGCGTCTGTGATTTTGGTGCTCATAATTTCACTTGCAGCATGCGGTGGTAAAACAA
>JAHHSJ010000023.1 GCA_020025295.1 Oscillospiraceae bacterium
GGACTTCTTCGGCGGCGAGCCTCTGATGAACTGGGATGTGGTCAAGCAGCTGGTGGCGTACGCCCGCAGCGTGGAGAAGGAGCGGGGCAAGAACTTCCGCTTTACTCTGACCACCAACGGAATGCTGATTGATGACGATGTGATCGAATTTGCCAACCGGGAGATGAGCAATGTGGTGCTCTCTCTGGACGGCCGCAAGGAGATTCACGACCGTACCCGTGTGGACTATGCCGGTAAGGGCAGCTATGACCGCATTGTGCCCAAGTTCCAGAAGCTGGTGGAGGCCCGGGGCAACAAGGAATACTACATGCGCGGCACCTTCACTCACGCCAACCCGGACTTCACCAAGGATGTGTTCCACATGGCGGATCTGGGCTTCACCGAGCTGAGCATGGAGCCTGTGGTCTGCGATCCTTCCGATCCCTCTGCCCTGACGGAGGAGGATCTGGAGATCGTCAAGGAGCAGTATGAGATCCTGGCCAAGGATATGCTGCGCCGCAAAAAAGAGGGCAAGCCCATCACCTTCTACCATTACATGCTGGACCTGACCGGCGGCCCCTGCGTCTATAAGCGCATTTCCGGCTGCGGCAGCGGCACCGAGTACATGGCAGTCACCCCTTGGGGCGACCTGTACCCCTGCCACCAGTTCGTGGGCGAGGAGAAGTACAAGCTGGGCGATGTGTGGAACGGTGTGACCAACACGGAGCTGCGTGAGGAGTTCCGCAGCTGCAACGCCTATGCCCGTCCCGAGTGCGAGGACTGCTGGGCCAAGATGTACTGCTCCGGCGGCTGTGCAGCCAATGCCTTCCACGCCACCGGCACCATCCGTGGCGTCTATAAGCCCGGCTGCGAGCTGTTCCGCAAGCGCATCGAGTGTGCCATCATGATGAAGGTGGCAGAACTGGACATGGAAGGAAAGTAAGTCCGAATCGGACCCATTTCCACCCAAAACGAGAACACAAAAACCGCCCGAACAAGTTGTTCGGGCGGTTTTGTGCAGAATCAGATGGATTAGAAAGCACCCCCCAATTCCGCAAAGGCGAGATAGGGGGTGCTTTTTTCGCTTTTACCGTTGGATTGTGGATAAGCAGGCGTTATTCAGCCACTTCCACCTGAGTGGCGATCAGAATTTCATCGCCGTAGGAGCTGTACTTGGTGATGTCACCGGTGTAGATGACATTCACCTTGTCACCCACCTCGGCGTCGCAGGTCACGCCGTCTTCCAGCGTGAAGATGTAAGGCTCTTCACCCTCTTCTGCGGACACGACAACCATGAAGTCCTTCTTCTCTTCCAGAACACCGGTGTAGATGTTGGTCTCCGGATCAGCGGAGGATTTTTCGCCGTCCTTGTTGGAGCTGCAGGCAGAGAAGGCAAAAATCGTGGTCATGGCAAGCAGCAGAGCAATCAACTTTTTCATAATAAAACCTCCTATCAGTTGAAACGGTTCTGATGATATCCCTGTATCCATGGAAAGTCAAGGGAGAAACGGTCGAAGGATTTCTTAAGTTTTTGTCTGCTGTTTTTCGTCAGGCGGGAGGGAGTTCAAATTCCAGCGGAGTGTGCTGCGTTTGCAGCTGTTCCAGATCGAATTCCTCCGGCAGCTGATCGTAAAAGTCAACGGTGCAGGAAATCTTGCCGCCGAGGAAGGTGTTGCCGAAGAAGCAGATCACCCGGGCGTCGCTGTCCATGCCGGAGGCAGCCAGTGTCTGGAGCGATTCACCGTCCGGAGCGGAGTAGGTGAGGACGGCGTCCTGATAGGCCGGGTCCCCGGAGCCGATGTACTCGGCGTACACCAGAAAGGCAGGGTGGAAGATGTCGACTTCTGACTCGCTGCGGAAGATGGTGTAGCGCACGGAGTCAATTTCCGTGACTTCCTTCGTGTAGCCGGGATTTTCCTCCATGGAAAAGCGGCTGCGGTAGTCGTCCTGCATCTGCTCTTGCGTGAGCAGACGGAAGGAGGAATCATTGGGGGTGGGTGTGTGGACGTTCAGCGCAGGCAGATTCGGGCTGGTCAGCACCATACAGAGCACACCGTAGACCACCAAAGCGCCGATGACCGTAGTGAGGCACACCCGCATGGGGGACCAGAGGGCTTTTCCACTGCCGGCGTCAGGCTTGCTGAGCTGACGGTTGATTCTGCTGCGGTAGAAGAAAAAATATCCGGTGATAATGAAAACAGATAGGAAAAGCAGCCCCAAAGCGGGGAGAATGAGAACAATATTCAGCATGATTTGCTACCTCCTAAATTCCCATGGCTTCCCGGAAGGCATGATAGTAGGTGCGGGTCACATCCACTTTGGTTCCGTCCGAGAGTGTAAGCAAAAATTTCTGCGAAAGGGCAGGCTTGATGCTCCGGATGTGGGCTTTTGCCACAATGACGGAGTTGCTGATGCGGAGAAACGCCTGCGGCGGCAGCAGCTGTTCCAGCTGCCAAAGCCGTTCTCCGGCTTTGTAGGTTCCTTCCGGTGTGTGAACCAGAATCTCGTGGGCAAGACTCTCAATGTAGATCATATCCCGGACGGCGATGCGGAAATATTCCGTTCCTTGGCGGCACATCAGATGTTCCGGCCAGATGTTGGCCTCCTGTAAAATCAGCGGAGCGTCGTTGTCCAGCTCAAGGCCGTGGGCGAGCAGCTGCTGTGCCAGAGTATCGTAGGAAGCGTCGCTCGCGATCAGTTTTACTTTCATGCCGTTCACCTCCACTGGCTGATAAGAATGCGACAAATATTTGTTAAGCTGATTATAGGTGACTCCTGGTATGGTTTCAAGAGAAGGGGCATACTCTGCATCTGTCGAGAACCAACTTGCATGAAAAGCCGCTTGAAAGCGCAAAAAGCCACGGCATCAGACCGATGCCGTGGCTCATAGACCAAGGGTGGAATGAAGTCAGTTGATTTCCTGTCTGCCTTCCAAGGCACGCATCAAGGTGGCATTGTCGGCGTATTCCAGATGGCTGCCCACCGGGATGCCGTAGGCAAGACGGGTGATCTTCACTTCAAAAGGCTTCAGCAGCCGGGTGAGATACATGGCGGTGGCTTCTCCCTCAGTGTCGGGGTTGGTGGCCATGATGACCTCCTCAATGCCGCCCTGAGCGACACGATCCAGCAGGGGACGGATTTTCAGGTCATCGGGACCTACCCGGTTCATGGGAGAAATCACGCCGTGCAGCACATGATAGAGGCCGTCGTACTCGCCGCCGCGCTCCATGGCGATCACATCCTTCGGTTCCGCCACCACGCAGATGATGCTCCGATCCCGCTTGTAGCTGGAGCAGAGAGCGCAAGGACCGTCGCCCTCGGTGAGGTTCTGGCAGACGGGGCAGGTATGCACCTTGTCCTTGGCGTCCAGAATGGACTGGGCAAAGGCGGCAGCGTCTTCCCGGGACAGGGACAGCACATGAAACGCCAGCCGTTGGGCACTTTTTGCACCGATGCCGGGCAGCTTCTTGAACTGCTCCGTCAGCCGTTCCATAGCAGGGGGTAAATACTGCATTTCCGTGTCTCCAATCAGCGGCGCAGCCGAGCGATGGCGTCAGCAGGGTCGGGATCGCCGAACACGGCGCTGCCGGCCACCAGCACATTGGCACCGGCCTCCACCACCAGAGGAGCGGTGGCGTCGTTGATTCCGCCGTCCACTTCCAGAGCGCAGCTGGGGTTGTAGCGGTCAATGATCTCACGCACCTGACGGATGGTTTCCAGCTGATCTTCCATGAAGGACTGACCGCCGAAGCCGGGCTCCACGGTCATCACCAGAACCATGTCCAGCTCCTCAATGTAGGGGAGAATGGCCTTGGGGGAGGTGATGGGACGAAGAGCGACCGCCTTCTTCACGCCGTTGCGCTCCATGGCGTCCAGTGCCTTGCGAATGCCCCGGGGACCGTCGGCCTCCAGATGAACGGAGATCAGGTCAGCACCGGCCTTGGCGAAATCGTCGATGTAGCGCTCCGGCTTATCGATCATCAGGTGGACGTCCAGCATCGCATCGGTGTAGTTCCGTACTGCCTTGAGCACGGGCAGACCGAAGGAGATGTTGGGGACAAAGCAGCCGTCCATCACATCGAAGTGGACGAGATCGGCGGTGGCAATGCGGTCCAGACTATCCCCCAGATGGGCAAAGTCGGCGGACAAAATAGACGGAGCAATTCGAATCATGATAAAACCTTGCTTTCTTGTCAGAATTTAGAAAAAATTAAAGGGCAGGGAAAGAAATATCTGCTACAATGAAGAGCAGAGTCGGTCGGGAGAGGGGACAACTCACACCCACCTGCGGCGGGCATAGGATGACTTGCGGGGGTTGCGGCGGTGCCGCAATCGGTCACCCGTCGGACGCTCCTCTCCTGTTTCCCAAAACCGACACAGAGCCATGGTGGGTGTCTGCCGCTTTCGATACCTGCCTCCTGCCGTTTTCGGTGGGAGGCAGCGCAGAAAAACGGTGTTTCCGACGGGGCAGAACCTGTCGAACAAGCCGGCGGATTCCGGCGGCGGACTGTGCCCGATGTACGGGAGAAAGGCAAGAAAAACTCTTGCTCTTTTTTTGCGACATAGGCGTGCGGTTATCTTCTAATTTTACCGAAAAGACGGCAAAATGTCAATGAAAAGGAAGGGAAAGGAAGAAGGGAAAGTACCGCCCTTTGCCTTGACACTCCCGGGCGAATCGAGTAGAATAATTTAGAATAAGAAAACAGTTTTATGGAAGGGAAAAACCATGAAAAAGATCAAAAAGCAGCCTAGTGTAGTGCCGGTTTATCTGGTAGCCCTGCTTTGGGCCGTGGGCGGATTCGGATTCCGTATCCACACCCCGATGCAGATTCTCCTGTTTGTCGTGTTGTCTGTGGTCATCCTTGTGGTGGGGGGCCTGATTTTCAAGGGTCACGCTGTGGAACAGGTGCAGCACGAGGAGCCGGAGGAGGAATATGAGCCGGAGGTATCCCAGCCGGAGGAAGAACCGGAGGAAGAGCCGGAGCGGCATAGTTCGGAGCATCCGGAGATTCTTGCCCTTCGGGACGAGCGGGATCGTGCCATCCATGAAATGCGCCAGCTGAACGACTGCATCGGTGATTTGGTGATTTCCCGTCAGATCGACCGAATTGAGTCCACCACGGACAAGATTTTCGACTGCGTGTCCGATGAGCCGGAGAAGGCCGCACAGGTGCGTCGGTTCATGAACTATTATCTGCCTACCACCCTGAAGCTGCTCAACACCTATGACCGGCTGAGCGGCAGCGCTGCTTCCAATGTGGATGGAGCCAAGAAAAAGATCAGCGATCTGATGAATACCATCGTCCGTTCCTTCGACCACCAGCTGAGCGCACTCTATCGGGGTGAAACGCTGGACATCAACGGAGAAATTCAGGTGCTGTATCGGGTGCTGAACGATGATGGTCGGGCAGACAAGAATGTAACGATGAGTTCCCGGGGAACTCGGAAATAACAGACAGCGGAGGTAAGCAAAATGAGTGAAGAGCGTATTCCCAATTTGACTTTGAACCCTGAGGGAGCCCCTGTGGCTCAGGCCGTGGCGCAGGCTCCTGAGGCCCCTGCTTTGACATTGAATCCTGACGCTCCTGCTGCGGAAAAAGTCGCACCGGAGGTTGAACCTGTTGTTGTAGACGAGAGTATGCTGTCTCCCGAGGAGCGGGCAGCGGTGGACGCCTTTGCCCAGCAGATCGACATTACCGATTCCACTCAGGTGATGCAGTACGGCTCTGCCGCACAGAAGAACATCGTCCAGTTCAGCGAAAATGCGCTGGACAGCGTCCGCACCAAGGATTTGGGCAGCGTGGGTGAAGCGCTGAGCAGTCTGGTGGTGGAGCTGAAGCAGGTGGGCGAGCCGGAAAAGAAGGGCTTCGGCCTGTTCAATCGGGGCAAGCGCCGCATGGAGGCCATGCGCAGCCAGTACGCCAAGGCCGAGACCAATGTGGATCGGATCGTGGAGATGCTGGAAGGTCATCAGCTGGTGCTGATGAAGGATGTGGCTATGCTGGACCAGATGTACGAGCTGAACCAGCAGTACTGCAAGGAACTCACTATGTATATCATCGCCGGCAAGAAGCATCTGGCTTCCGTGCGTACCGGCAAGCTGGAAGAGCTGCGCAAGAAGGCAGAGGCTTCCGGCAGTCAGGAGGATGCGCAGGCTTATAACGATCTGGTGAACCTCTGCAACCGCTTTGAGAAGAAGATTCACGATCTGGAGCTGACCCGGATGATCTCCGTGCAGATGGGTCCTCAGACTCGCCTGCTGCAGAACAACGACACGCTGATGGTCGAGAAGATCCAGACCTCTCTGGTGAACACCATTCCGCTGTGGAAGAGCCAGATGGTGCTGGCGCTGGGTCTGGAGCACTCCCGTCAGGCTACGGCTGCTCAGACTGCGGTGACCAACATGACCAACGATCTGCTGCGCCAGAACGCCGAGCTGCTGCACATGGGCACAGTGGAAACGGCCAAAGAGGCCGAGCGCGCTGTGGTGGACATTGAAACGCTGCAGCATACCAATCAGGAACTGATTAGTACTCTGGACGAAGTGCTTCGTATTCAGACCGAGGGTCGTGCCAAGCGTGCGGCTGCTGAGGCAGAGCTGGGCAAGATCGAGGGCGAACTGAAGAAAAAGCTGCTGGAGCTTCGCTGAAGCGTCCGGTAATCCACGAGGTGACATAGGTTGAAAATTTTTCGAAACTATTGGGTAGCATGGGTCATTGCCCTTTTGGTGGCGGTTGGCTCTGTGAGCTTCGGAGTGCTGACGGCAGACGCAGATCTGCTGCCCGTCAAGTCGGGCAAGTGGGTCTGTGACAGTGCGGATGTGCTGAGTGAGGAAACAGAGCAGGCAGTCGCTAAATACAATGACAGCTTTGATCAGGATTATAACGCATATGTGGCTGTGGCTACGGTGGACAATATGAAGGGCTGGGAGCCGGACGATTATGCGGCCAAGCTGTTCAATAAGTGGAAGCTCTACGGCAATGACTTCCTGCTGCTGCTGGATGTGGGCGGCAAGCAGAGTTATCTCTACCACGGCAGCAATTACACCGACTTTGACCACTCCGCATATCTGGACAGCTTCGTGAACCCCAGCTTCACGGTGGGCGATTACGATAAAGCCGTAATTGAGCTGATGCCCGGAGTTGCCACTTATCTGGAGCAGCTCCACGGCACCGAGGGCATGACGGATTCCGCTGTGCCGGAGGGAGAAGAGGCTGAGGGTGCTGCAAGCAGTGCTGATGCCGGTGATACCAGCAAGGCGGACGCTGCCGCCGGCAGCACCGACACCGGCGACGCCAGCAAGGCAGATGCCTCCGGCAGTGCCGACGCAGCCGGCAAGGATAACCAGAACAACCAGACCAAGACAGAAACCGGAGCCAAGAAATCCAAGGCTTGGGTAGTCGTGCTGGTGCTGGTGATTCTGCTCGCCCTGCTGTTTGTGGTGCTTGAGGAACTGGATCGCAGCCGCTATCGCAGCTGGTACCGCCGCTACGGCGATGAGGAGGACCCGGATGTGGAGTTCCGCCCCGTCCTGCCTTGGCATCGTCCGGGCAGCCGCTGGTGCGAACGCTGTGTTGACCGCCGTTCTTCCGGCAGCCGCCGCTAAATCAAAATCCAAAGGGGGACAGCAATCTGTCCCCCTTTTTCGTTGAAGGAGTGTTCATTTATGGAGCCGAAACCCATCAAGGGACGGTTTGCCCCGTCTCCCAGCGGACGGATGCATCTGGGCAATGCTTGGTCGGCGCTGCTGGCGTGGCTGTCGGTGCGAAGCCGGGGCGGCACGATGGTGCTGCGGCTGGAGGATTTGGACCCGGATCGCTGTAAGCCCAGCTTCTGCGCCGGAGTGGAAGAGGACTTGCAGTGGCTGGGGCTGGACTGGGACGAAGGCGGCAGCGCAGGCGGCGATACCTATTACCAGAGCAAGCGGAGCGACATTTACGCCGCCGCACTGGAGCAGCTGCGGAAAAAAGACCTGCTGTACCCCTGTTACTGCACCCGGGGACAGCTTCATGCCGCCAATGCACCCCATCGGTCGGACGGTGAGGTTATCTATGCCGGAACCTGCCGCAATTTGACCGAGGAGGAGCGTCGGGAACGGGAAAAAACCCGCCGCCCAGCCCTGCGTATCTGTGTGCCGGAGCAAGAAATTCGGTTTACCGACCGTTTGCAGGGGGAATATGCCGAATCTCTGACGCAGGACTGCGGAGACTTCATTTTGCGCCGCAGTGACGGTGTGTTTGCCTACCAGCTGGCGGTGGTGGTGGACGATGCGTTGATGGGCGTCACCGATGTGACCCGGGGCAGCGATCTGCTGTCCTCCACCCCAAGACAGATCTTTTTGCAGCAGCAGTTGGGCTATGAAACCCCGGAATATTGCCATGTGCCGCTGCTTTGCGCTCCGGACGGACGACGGCTGTCCAAACGGGAGGCAGACCTTACCTTGGCTGCCCTTCGAGAGAGTGGGATGCAGCCGGAAACCATCGTGGGACGGCTGGCTGCCACCGCAGGACTGATTGACCGCCCCGAAGCCATTTCGGTACGGGAACTGATCCCTCTGTTCTCGTTGAATCGGCTGCCGAAGGAGGATATTGCCCTCCGTTGGGAGGAGTGACAAACAGGCGTGGCCCCACGGGACCGCAGGGGAAGAGACGCCCCGGGCAGTCTGGCGTGAACGGACGAAAAAAGACAGCAGACACGGAGCCGTAGGCTCTGTGTCTGCTGTTTTCGTTTGTTCGTTAGGGATTCAGCCCCAGCATAGCTGCGCCGATGATGCCGGCGTCGTTGCCCAGAGTGGCTTTCACCAGCTGAGGGGGATCAATGAGCTTAGAGGCATAGCAGTACTTGGCAACCTTCACACGCAGAGGAACCAGCAGGTTTTCACCCTGATTGCTGACGCCGCCGCCCAGAATAATGACCTGAGGACGGAGCAAATTAACAATGCCGCCGATGCCGAAGGCCAGATACTCCATATACTGATCGAGGACGGCCAGTGCCACAGAGTCGCCCATTTGAGCGGCATCGAAGGGGGTTTTTGCATTTACCACATCTGTTGTGGGGGCAATCTGCCACAGCATGGAGCCGGGGTTGGCAGCCATCGCACGCTTGGTCTGGCGAATCAGTGCGGTGGCAGAGGCGTAAGCCTCAAAGCAGCCACGATTGCCGCAGCCGCAAGGCTCGCCGCCATAGACCATGGGAATGTGACCAACCTCGGTACCGCCGCCGGTCCAGCCGGTGAACACCTGCTTGTCGACAATAAAGCCGCTGCCAATGCCGGTGCCCAGAGTGAGCAAAGCGGCGCTGTCGTAGTTGCTGGCACTGCCGGCAATCACCTCGCCTAAGGCAGCACAATCGGCATCGTTGGCCAATCGAACGGGAAGGTTGGTACGCTCCTGAAGAATCTGCGTCAGAGGAAGCTGACACCAGTTCAGGTTAGAGGTGCGAAGCACCATGCCGATGGAATCATCCACTGCGCCGGGAACACCGACGCCCAGACAAGTGATGTCCTCTGTGGTCAGATGGGTTTGCTCCAAGCAGAGGTGGACGGAACGAACCATGTCCTGCAAAATTTCCTCGGTTCCACGGCCTGCGCCGGTGGGCAGGCTGACTTTGTGGAGAATTTCACCCGATTCGCTGACTAGACCTGTGGCGATATTGGTACCGCCCAAATCAATGCCAATGTACTGAGCCATAGCAGATCACTCCTTATTTTCGGCGATGTAAGCCAAATAGTCGTCGTAGCTGGTCTTGCGGTCAATGAGCTTGCCTTCGGAAGTGAAGTCAAACACACGGTTGCAAACAGATTGAATCATCTGATGGTCATGGGTGGCCAACAGGATGTTGCAGTTGACTTCCAGCAGACCGTTGTTCAATGCGGCAATGGATTCCAGATCCAGATGGTTCGTGGGCTGATCCATCAGCAGCACATTTGCGCCGGAGAGCATCATGCGGGAGAGCATACAGCGGACCTTCTCACCACCGGACAGCACCTTGACGGGCTTGTACACATCTTCGCCGGAGAAGAGCATACGGCCAAGGAAGCCACGGAGGTAAGTTTCGTCCTTGTTATCGGAGTACTGGCGCAGCCAATCCACCAGATTGAGATCCACGCCGTTGAAGTAAGGGGAGTTGTCCTTGGGGAAGTAGGACTGGCTTGCGGTGACACCCCACTTGACGGTGCCCTCGTCCGGTTCCATCTCGCCCATCAGAATTTTGAAGAGCGTGGTCTGAGCCACCTCGTTATCGCCGACCATGGCGATCTTGTCGCCGTGTTCCACAGCGAAGCTGACCTTGTCCAGCACCTTCACGCCGTCGATGGTCTTGGACACATCGGAGACGAAGAGGATGTCCTTGCCGACTTCACGATCGGGCTTGAAGCCTACCCAAGGATAGCGGCGGGAAGAAGCGGGCATCTCCTCCACCGTCAGCTTGTCCAGCAGCTTGCGGCGGGCCGTGGCCTGCTTGCTCTTGGACTTGTTGGCGGAGAATCGGGTGATGAAGGATTGCAGCTCCTTGATCTTCTCCTCGTTGCGCTTGTTCTGGTTCTTAATGAGGTTCTGCACCAGCTGGCTGGACTCGTACCAGAAGTCGTAGTTACCCACATACATCTTGATCTTGTTGTAGTCGATGTCCACGATGTGGGTGCAGATGGTGTTCAGGAAGTGACGGTCATGGCTGACCACGATGACAGTGCCGTCAAAGTCCAGCAGGAAGTCCTCCAGCCAGTTGATGGCGTTGATGTCCAGGTTGTTGGTAGGCTCGTCCATCATCAGGATGTCGGGGTTGCCGAACAGAGCCTGAGCCAGCAGCACCTTGACCTTCAGACGGCCGTCCATGTTAGCCATGGTCTCGTAGTGATACTGGGTAGGGATGCCCAGACCCTGCAGGATGCGGCTGGCATCGGATTCAGACTCCCAACCGCCCAGCTCGGCATATTCCTCCGCCAGTTCGCTGGCACGGATGCCGTCCTCGTCGGTCATGTCCTCTTTTTCGTAGATGGCGTTCATTTCCTTGCCCACATCGTAGAGGTGCTTGTTGCCCATCACCACGGTGTCCAGTACGGTGTACTGGTCGAAGAGGAACTGGTCCTGCTTCAGAATGGACATACGCACATTGGGCAGAATGTCAACGGAACCGGTGGTGGAGTCCAGCTCACCGGACAAGATTTTCAGGAAGGTGGATTTGCCGGCGCCGTTTGCGCCGATGATGCCATAGCAGTTGCCACGGAGGAACTGCAGATTGACATCCGAAAACAGGGGTGCGCCGCTGTATTGCAGGCTCAGATTGCTGACAGTAATCATAGATCAATACCTCGTATTATCGAAATGTACGCAAAATCATCTTATTATATCATGGAAAAAACAAAAAGCAAGGAGAGCTCCTTGTTTTTGGGGAAAATCACGATGAGAATGCTGTTGCTTTCAGGGGAAAGGAAAGTTATAATCAAAGAACAATAGTTCATTCGACACTGGTTGACAAATGCGGTGTCTGACAGAATATCAGAGGTAGTCCAGTATGAGTAATTCGAACGAAAAAAAGAATAAGCAGATGGATGAACGGAGCGGCCGGAAGGTTTGGATCGGTGTCGGCATCGCTGTGGCGGTGCTGCTTGTGATCTATCTGGTGCTTTGTTTCCTGCCGGGCCGGGGAAATACCTTTTATAAGGGAACCAGTATCAACGGCATCGCCATCGGCGGAATGCAGCAGGAAGAAGCTCAAACGCTGCTGGAAACGGAGCTGTCCGGCGTAACCACCGTAAATGGGGTGGATTACTCCACTTTGGAACTGAAGCCGGAGGTGGAAGGCGTGGAGCCTTACCAGATGGATCTGAGTCAGGCGCTGACCTTCGATGTGGAATCTCTGGCGGCCGATGCCTATGCCCATGACCGGGGCGGAATGTTCCTGACCCGTGGCGCACGCTACCTCGTGGGCATTCTTTCCGGCGGCAGACAGTATACGGTCCTGCCTCACACCGCCAGCGAAGAAGCAGTGGCTGAGGCACTGGAACAGTGCGGTATTCTGGAGCTGAACACCACGGTGGAAACCGCATGGCAGCTGCAGGAGGAAACGCTGGATGTGACGATCGGCACCAGCGGCTATGTGGTGGACAGCGATGCGCTGATTCCTCAGATTATGGAGCACACGGCAGCCGGCAACTATGAGCCGATTACCTGTCCTCTGGTGGCACAGGCACCCAAGCCCGTCACCGGTGAGCAGCTGCATGAGGAAACTGCGGCGGAGCCGAAGAACGCCACGCTGGAAGTGGCTGCCGACCGCAGCTATAAGGTGCTGGAATCGGTTCGTGGTGTTGACTTCGATGTGGCAGCGGCAGACAGCCTGCTCTCCGGAGCGGCAGAAGGCACCACGGTGCAGATTCCGCTGCAGAGAGAAGAGCCTTCCATCAGCTCCAAGGAGCTGCAGGAGAAACTGTTCCGGGATGTGCTGGGCGGCTACACCACTACGGTGGGCGGCTCTGCCGGACGAAAGTCCAATGTGCGGCTGTGCGCTGAAAAGTGCAATGGCTACATTCTCCTGCCCGGGGAGCAGTTCTCTTATAACGAAGTGGTTGGCAAGCGCACTAAGGAGGCTGGCTTCGGCGAAGCTCCTGCCTACAATGAGGGCAAAACCGTCCAGGAAGTGGGCGGCGGTGTGTGTCAGGGCTCCAGCACGCTGTATTGCGCAGCGCTGTACTCCAATCTGGAGATCGTGGAGCGTCAGAACCACTCCTATCCCTCCGGTTATACCCCCATCGGCATGGATGCTACGGTGTCTTGGGGGCGGCCGGAATTCAGCTTTAAGAACAATACCAATTATCCCATTCGTGTGGTAGCATGGTATAAGGATGGCAAGACCCATTACGAGATTCAGGGCACCAAGGAGTCGGAATTCAAGGTAGAAATCGTTTCCGAAACGGTTCAGACCATTCCGGCAGCCCGGAAGGAAGTCCCCGATCCTACCCTCCCTGTGGGGCAGGAAGTTGTAGAGGAGAAGGGCCACACCGGATATAAGGTGCAGACCTATCGCAAGGTCTATGACGGCAACGGACAGCTGATTAGCAGCAACAAGGAAGCGTTCAGCTCCTACCGCATGACCGAGCAGGTGGTGCGTGTGGGAACCATGGAAGCACCTGTGGCTCCTCCGACGGAAACGCCGGTGGCTCCGCCTGAGGTGGCGCCTGAGGCACCTGCGGTTCCCCCGGCAGCATAACAGAAACAGAGAGATTACCGCACAATTTCGGTTGTGCGGTAATTTTATAGGAGGCATAGCCATGTTTGAAGGATTTTCGGAGCAGACCATTGACTTTCTCTGGGGCATTCGTCTGAATAATGACCGGAGCTGGTTTTTGGAGCATAAAAGCGTGTATCAGACGCAGGTCTATGAGCCGATGAAGGCGTTGGGTGCAGAGTTGGCGGAGGAAATGGAGCGGCTGTATCCCAGGGAAGGGCTGCGGCTGAAGGTGGCCCGCATTTACCGGGATGTGCGCCGAGTCAAGTATGGGGGGCTGTATAAGGACCACCTGTGGCTGTCTCTGCGGATGCCCACCGAGGGCAACATTCCGCCCAAGCCCACCTTTTACTTTGAGCTGTCTCCGGAGGGGTACGAGTACGGTATGGGCTATTATTGTGCCCGTCCGGTGGATATGGAGCAGTACCGCCGCCGGATTTTGAGGGACCCGAAGCCCTTGGAGCCGCTGGCCCGGAAGCTGAACCGGCAGGATCGGTTTCATCTGGAGGGGCAGGAGTACAAGCGCTCCAAGGGAACCGTCGACCCGCTGCTGCAAAGCTGGTTTGATCGGAAGAGCGTCAGTCTGGTTTCCTTCCATCAGCCCAACGAGCGGTTCACCACTCCGGAGCTGAAAGAGGAAATTCTGGAGGGCTTCCGCTGGCTGCGGCCCTATTTCAATTATTTCAAAGCCATGGAGCAGGAGCCTCCGGTGCTTTAAAAAGGAAAACCGACGGAGGGCGGCTGCATCGAAATGCAGCCGCCCTCCGTTTTTGCAAAAAACAGAGCAGTCTCGGAAAGAGACTGCTCTGAAATGGATTTTATTACTTGCAGAATGCCTCAGTGACCTCTGCAATGTGCTCGGCACACAGACCGAACTGCTTGAGCAGGTCGCCGGCAGGGCCGGAGTGACCAAACTCGTCGTTGACGCCGATGCGCTTGACGGGCACGGGGCACTTCTCGCTCAGAGCGGAGCAGACAGCCTCGCCCAAACCGCCAATGATGGAGTGCTCCTCCACGGTGACGATCTTGCCGCATTCCTTGGCAGCCTTGAGCACCAGCTCCTCATCCAGAGGCTTGATGGTGCACATATTGATGACACGGGCGTGGATGCCCTTGGCTTCCAGAGCCTTACCGGCTTCCATGGCCTCGCTGACCATCAGACCGTTGGCGATGATAGCCACATCGTTGCCGTCCTGCAGAACCTCGCCCTTGCCGATCTCAAAGTGATAGCCTTCCTCGTGGAAGATGGGGCTGGCGAAACGGGAGAAACGCATATAGACGGGACCCTCGTGCTTGGCAGCGGCACGGACCACGGCTTCGGCCTCAACGCCGTCTGCAGGGCACATGACCACCATGCCGGGGATGGTGCGCATCACAGCGAAGTCCTCGTTGCACTGATGGGAAGCGCCGTCCTCACCGACGGAGATGCCGCCGTGGGTAGCGCCGATCTTCACATTCAGGTGGGGATAGCCCACGGTGTTGCGGATCTGCTCAAAGGCACGACCGGCAGCAAACATAGCGAAGGAAGAAGCGAAGGGGACAAAGCCCATGGTGGACAGACCGGCGGCCACGCCGATCATGTCGGCCTCAGCGATGCCGCAGTCGATGTGGCGCTCGGGGAAGGCCTTCTTAAAGATGCAGGTTTTGGTAGCGCCGGCCAGGTCGGCATCCAGAACCACCAGCTCGGGCATTTCCTTGCCCAGCTCAACCAGAGCGTTGCCGTAGCTCTCTCGGGTTGCGATTTTCTTGATGTCAGCCATCTTACAGTGCCTCCAATTCTGCCAGATGAGCCTTCAGCTCATTCATAGCGATTTCATACTCCTCAGCGTTGGGAGCCTTGCCGTGCCAGCCGGCCTGATCTTCCATGAAGCTGACGCCTTTGCCCTTGGTGGTCTTCATCACGATAGCAAAGGGCTTGCCCTTGACGGTCTTAGCCTTCTGGAAGGCAGCCTCGATCTGATCGAAGTCGTGACCGTCGATCTCGACAACCTCAAAACCGAAGGCTTCGCACTTCTCCTTGATGGGATAGGGGCTCATAACATCGGCAACTCGGCCGTCGATCTGCAGGCCGTTGTTGTCGATGACAACAACCAGGTTGTCCAGATTGTTGTGGGCGGCGAACATCATGGCCTCCCAAACCTGACCTTCCTGAATCTCGCCGTCGCCCAGCAGGGTGTAGACGCGCTCGTCAGAGCCCTTCATCTTAGCACCCAGAGCCATGCCGCAGGCAGTGGAGATGCCCTGACCCAGAGAGCCGGTGGACATATCAATGCCGGGGGTGGTGTTCATGTTGGGGTGACCCTGCAGATAGCTGCCGATGTGGCGCAGGGTGGGCAGATCCTCCCGGGGGAAGAAGCCACGGAGGGAAAGAGCGGAATACAGGCCGGGAGCCGTGTGGCCCTTGGAAAGGACAAAGCGATCCCGCACATCCTTCTTGGGGTTGGCAGGATCGACCCGCAGCTCTCTGAAATAGAGGTATGTGAACAGGTCAGCAGCGGAGAGGCTTCCGCCGGGGTGGCCGGACTTTGCGCCGTAAACGGCATCAATCACGCCGAGACGAACTTTGCAGGCGAGAACCTGCAGCTCATTGCGTTCAGCTTGAGTCATGGTTTCCACGCTCCTTAAATATAAATTTGCGGCTACATTATACCATCTTGCGGACAGTTTGTGAATAGAAAATACAGAAATAAGCCAGAAAAGAAATACAGCGCAGATCCGGAGATCTGCGCTGTGAAGTGTCAATCGTCGTATTGAGAGAGATCGGGCATGGGTCGGGCGAGGACATCGCCGAGACTGCCGTTGCCGTAGTTGAGCATACGGTTGACCCGGCTAACGGTGGCACTGCTGGCCTTGGTGGCGTCCATGATTTCGGTGTAGACCTTGCCCTCCAGCAGGAGAGAGGCCACATCGAAGCGCTGTTCCATGGCGCTTAACTCTGTGGCAGCGCAGAGGTCTTCAAAGAAATGAACACATTCATCTACGGTGCGCAGCTTCAGTATCGCCTCATAGAGAGCGGTGGAGCGCTGACGCTTGGCGGGACGGGGCATGGAATCACATCCTCATTTAGATAATTCTCGAATTTAACTCTTTCCTATTTTATCACTGAAAAGCGTAATAGTAAACAGGAAAAGAGAGAAAATTCGAAAAACTTTGCCTGAAATGGTAAAAATTGAAACAATCTGCGGAAAAGACGGAGGAAATAGAACGAAAAAGATGTGAGCGGACGGGCCGTTCACATCTTTTTGGTGTGGTTATTCAAAGGGAAACCGCTCAGCTGCGGGAGAGCAGGGCGACGGTTTCCACATGGTGGGTCCGGGGGAACATGTCCACCGCCTCCGCCTTTTCGGTGTGGTAGCCCAGCTCCTCAAACCGCTTCAGGTCCCGTGCCAGAGTGGCAGGGTCACAGGAAACATAAACAATGCGCTTCGGCTCCATGGAAACAATGTGCTCAATGACCGCCAGAGCCATGCCCTTTCTGGGAGGGTCCACAGAGATGACATCCGGTTTCAGGTTCCGGCGCACCAGCTCGGCGGCAGCTTCTTTGGCGTCGGCGCAGATGAACTCTACATTGGAAAGCCCGTTCCGACGGGCATTTTCTTTGGCGTCCTCAATGGCAGAGGGGACGATTTCCGCACCGATGACGGATTTTGCCTGCTTGGCCAGCACCAGACTGATGGTGCCGGTGCCGCAGTACAGGTCCACCACCGTTTCCTTGCCGGTCAGGCCGGCAAATTCGGCGGCTTTTCGGTACAGTACCTCGGTCTGTGCCGGATTCACTTGGAAGAAGGAGGGGGTGCTGAGTTTGAAGGTCAGGCCGCACAGAGTATCATAAAGGTGATCCTGCCCCCAAAGCAGCCGGTATTCCTTGCCTAAAATGACATTGGTCTTTTCTTTGTTGATGCCCAGCATCACGCCCACCGTGTTGGGCACGGCGGCACAGATGGCGCTGACCAGAGAAGGCTCGTGGGGGAGATGATCCCCGTTGCACAGAATGCAGACCAGACTTTCGCCCTTGCGGTTGGTGCGGACATAGACATGGCGCACCAGCCCCTGATGGGTCAGCTCGTCATAGGCCGGAACCTTGTGGGAGAGCATCCAGTCTTTCACCGCCCGCCCCACCGCATCCGCCTGTGTTTGCTGGAGCAGACAGGATTCAATGTCGATCACATCGTGGCTTCTGGCCCGGTAAAAACCGACGGATACACCATCTTTACCGCTGACCGGGAACTGCGCCTTGTTGCGGTAACGCAGGGGATCTTCGGCGCCGTGGATGGTGTCCACAGCGAGGTCCAGTCCGCCGATGCGCCGAAGGGCGTCCTCCACCCGAGTGCGCTTCATGACCAGCTCTTCGCCGTAGGTCATATGGCGCAGGGCGCAGCCACCGCACTTGGGATAGTAGGGGCAGTCGGGCTTGACCCGTTCCGTGGAGGGGCGAACCACCTGCTCCACCTTGCCCCAAGCGGCGGTTTTGCCCACCTTGAGCAGCTTGACCCGGCAAAGCTCCCCCTGCAAAGCGCCTTTTACAAAGACCGCCATGCCGTCCAGACGGGCAACGCCGTCGCCTTCGCTGGAATAACCCTCAATTTCCAGAGGATAGATTTTATTTTTTTGAGGTCGTTCCATATTATGAACACTCCTAGAAAGAATCAATTCGTACCCGTTATTATAGCGAAAAAGCCGATTCAATGCCATCTTTTTTGAAGAAAAAACGGAAATTAGGAGAAAAGGCCGGAGTTTGGCAGAGAAAAAAGAGAGCGATTCGTCAAAATACCTGTTTTTTCGCACAAAGAACGCCACCTTTGTTCATAAAAAGGACTTCCCTTTTTTTGTGGGCTATGGTAGAATTTGAAGCGTATGAGTGTGAAAATGTGCGGTTTATCCGCAGAAGAAAGGATCATAGTTTTATGAGCATCCTGAAAAAGATTTTCGGCACCAGCTCCTCTAAGGAGGTCAAGCGTCTGATGCCGATCATTCAGCAGATTGAAGCGCTGGAAGATGAGTATAAGGCACTGACGGACGAGCAGCTGCAGGCAAAGACGCCGGAGCTGAAGGCTCGTCTGGCAGAGGGAGCCACCTTGGATGATATTCTGCCCGAAGCATTTGCCGCATTGCGGGAAGCTGCCGACCGTGTGCTGGGCCTTCGCCCTTATCGGGTGCAGCTGATCGGCGGCGTGGTCCTGCATCAGGGCCGTATTGCTGAGATGAAGACCGGTGAAGGTAAGACTCTGGTGGCAACTCTGCCGGTTTACCTGAATGCACTGGCCGGACAGGGCGTGCATGTGGTCACGGTCAACGACTATCTGGCAAAGCGTGACTCGGAGTGGATGGGCAAGGTCTACCGCTTCATGGGTCTGTCCGTGGGTCTGATCGTCCACGGCCTCAGCAAGGCTGAGCGCAAGGCTGCTTATGATGCGGATATCACCTACGGCACCAACAATGAAATGGGCTTTGATTATCTGCGTGATAATATGGCCATCTATGACACCGAGCTGGTTCAGCGCGGTCACGCCTTTGCGGTGGTGGACGAGGTGGACTCCATCCTGATTGATGAGGCCCGTACTCCTTTGATTATTTCCGGTAAGGGCGAGGAATCCACCAGCCTGTATCAGGAAGTGAACCGCTTTGTTTCCGGTCTGCGCTGCAAGCGCATTGCTGAGAGCGATGACAAGACGCTGGAAGACGAGGATGTGGAAGCCGATTACATCGTGGAGGAGAAGGGCAAGCATGTTACCCTGACGCCCCGCGGTATCGCCAAGGCGGAGGAGTACTTCCATCTGGACAACCTGTCCGATGCGGAGAACACCACTCTGAACCACCACATCAATCAGGCCATTCGTGCCCATGGCGTGATGAAGCGGGATGTGGACTATGTGGTCAAGGACGGTCAGGTTATCATCGTCGACGAGTTCACCGGTCGACTGATGTTCGGCCGCCGCTATAACGAGGGCCTGCATCAGGCCATCGAGGCCAAGGAAGGCGTCACCGTGGCAAATGAGTCCAAGACGCTGGCTACTGTCACCTTCCAGAACTACTTCCGCCTGTACAACAAGCTGTCCGGTATGACCGGTACCGCCATGACGGAAGAGGACGAATTCAGCGCCATCTACGGTCTGGATATTGTGGAGATTCCCACCAACAAGCCGGTGGCCCGTGTGGACGATCCCGACCGTGTGTATAAGACGGAGCAGGCCAAGTTCAACGCCATCCTGAAGCGCATCGAGGAGTGCCACGAGAAGGGTCAGCCCGTTCTGGTGGGTACCGTGTCCATCGAGGGTTCTGAGCTGGTCAGCAAGATGCTCAAGCGCCGGGGCATTGCCCATAATGTGCTGAACGCAAAGCAGCATGACAAGGAAGCTCAGATCATCGCTCAGGCCGGTAAGTTCGGCGCCGTCACCGTGGCTACCAACATGGCCGGTCGTGGTACCGATATTATGCTGGGCGGCAACGCCGATTATCTGGCTCAGGCAGATCTGCGCAAGGCCGGCTATTCCGACGAAGTGATCGCCGAGGCCACCGGCTTTGCCGAGGTCAAGGACGAGGAAGTGGCTGAGGCTCGTAAGAAGTATGCCGATGCCCTGCAGAAGTACAAAAAAGAGATTGCTGAGGAAGCTGAGCGTGTTCGTGCAGTCGGCGGCCTGTGCATCCTTGGTACGGAGCGGCATGAATCCCGCCGTATCGACAACCAGCTCCGCGGCCGTGCCGGTCGTCAGGGCGATCCCGGTGTCACCTGCTTCTATCTTTCTCTGGAAGACGACATTCTCCGCTTGTTCGGCGGTGAGCGCATCCAGAATATGATGGAGCGCATGGGTCTGGACGAAGATATGCCCATTGACGCCAAGATGCTCTCCGGTGCCATCGAGTCTGCCCAGCGCCGGGTTGAGTCTCGTAACTTTGAGGCTCGTAAGAGCGTGCTGGATTACGATAATGTCATGAACACCCAGCGTGAGGTCATCTATGACCAGCGCCGTCAGGTGCTGTCCGGTCAGGACCTGAAGGAGTCCATTGCCAACATGATCCGGGCCATCATCCGCCGTAATGTGGAGAGTGCCGCCGGTGAGCGCAAGCACTTCTCGGCTGAGGATTGGAAGAGCGCTACCGCACAGTTCCGCGGTGTGTTCCTGCTGCCTGACGAATTGATGTACACCGATGAAGAGCTGTCCCAGCGTACGGCAGAGCAGCTGATCGGTGAACTGGAAGAGCGTGCCTTTGACATCTATAATAAGAAGGAAACCATTCTGGGCGAGCCGCTGATGCGTGAGCTGGAGCGTGTGGTCATGCTCCGTGTGGTGGATGAGTACTGGATGGATCATATCGACGCCATGGAAGAGCTGAAGCAGGGCATCCACCTGCGTGCTTACGGTCAGGAAGACCCCGTGGTGGCATACAAGCGGGAAGGCTATGAGATGTTCGAGAACATGGTGGCTGCCATTCAGGAGGAAACCGTGCGCCGCATCTATATCACCCGTGTCAAGGAGCGCGTGGAGCGCAAGGCAGTGGCTAAGGTTACCGGTGAGTCCGGTGCCAGCGACGGCACGGTGAAGAAGCAGCCGGTCCGCAAGACCATCAAGATCGGCCGTAATGATCCCTGCCCCTGTGGCAGCGGCCTGAAGTGGAAGAAGTGCACTTGCGCCGCTTACCACGATAATCCGGAAAAGCACCAGTAATTCCGAATGCAGGGGAGCCGCTGCGGCGGCCTCCTTACAGAAATAGATAGAGAAATGCAAGATTTAAAGGTTCGACTGCATGGCGGTCGAGGAGGGTGGACAAGATGAGTTCTGTGTTTCGTTGTTACGCTGAAAAGCGACCCGGTTTCGATGTGGAAGCGGGAAAGGTGTTCCATGAGCTGAAGGAGCAGTTGGGCGTCGTAGGTCTGGAGGGTGTGCGCATCCTCTGCCGTTACGATGTGGACGGAGTGGATGAGAGTGTGTACGCCAAGAGCCGTACCACCGTGTTCTCCGAACCGATGTGCGATGCCTTCTATGATGAGGAGCTGCCCGAGGTGGTCGGCGCCCATTCCATTCTTGCGGTGGAGTCCCTGCCCGGCCAGTTTGACCAGCGTGCGGATTCCTGCGCCCAGTGCATCCAGCTGCTGGCTGGCTGCGAGCGGCCTCTGGTGCGCTGCGCCAAGGTCTATGTGTTGATGGGTCAGATTTCGGATGCGGATATGAATCGAATCCGCGGCTACCTCATCAACCCCGTGGAGACCCGTGAGGCCTCTGTGGAAAAGCCCGAGACGCTCGTGCAGACTTATGATATCCCCACTACCGTCGCCACCCTGACCGGCTTCCGGGAGAAGGACGAGAGCGGACTGGCCCAGATGATCGCCGATTACGGACTGGCGATGGATGTCAATGACCTGACGTTCCTCCAGACCTACTTCAAGGATGAGGAGCAGCGGGACCCCACCATCACCGAGCTGCGTCTGGTGGATACCTACTGGTCGGACCACTGCCGCCATACCACCTTCAGCACCCATATTGATGCTGTTGACATCAAGGACCCCGCCGTTGCTGCCGCCTATCAGGCGTATCTGGACGGTCGTGTGGAGGTCTATGGCACCGAAAAGGCAGCCAAGCGTCCCCAGACCCTGATGGACATGGGTACTCTGGGTACCAAAGTGCTGAAAAAGCGCGGCGAGCTGCCCAATCTGGACGAATCTGAGGAGATCAACGCCTGCTCCATCCATATCCCCGTGGATGTGGACGGCAAGGATCAGGATTGGCTGCTCATGTTTAAGAACGAAACCCATAACCACCCCACGGAGATCGAGCCCTTCGGCGGTGCAGCTACCTGCATCGGCGGCGCCATCCGTGACCCCCTGAGTGGCCGTGCCTATGTGTATCAGGCCATGCGTGTCACCGGCTGCGGCGATCCCCGTACCCCCATGAACGAAACTCTGGCCGGCAAGCTGCCTCAGCGTCAGCTGTGCACCACTGCCGCTGCCGGTTATTCCTCCTACGGCAACCAGATCGGTCTGGCTACCGGTATGGTCAGCGAGTTCTACCATCCCGGCTATGTGGCGAAGCATCTGGAGTTGGGCGCCGTTGTGGGCGCAGCTCCTGCGGAGAATGTGGTGCGTGAAGTGCCTGCTCCCGGCGATGTGGTCATCCTGCTGGGCGGCCGTACCGGCCGTGACGGCATTGGCGGTGCCACCGGTTCCTCCAAGAGCCACAATAAGAAATCCTTGCAGACCATGGCATCTGAGGTCCAGAAGGGCAACGCCCCTGAGGAGCGCAAGATCCAGCGCCTGTTCCGCAACGGCGATGTGACCCGCATGATTAAGCGCTGCAACGACTTCGGCGCCGGCGGTGTTTCCGTTGCTATCGGCGAGCTGGCTGACGGTCTGAGCATCGACCTGAATGCCGTTCGCAAGAAGTATGACGGTCTGGACGGCACCGAGCTGGCCATCTCCGAGTCTCAGGAGCGTATGGCCGTCGTGGTGCGTGCCGAGGATGTGGATGCCTTTATCGCAGCCGCAACCGCAGAAAATCTGGAGGCCTATCAGGTGGCTGTCGTCACCGAGGAGCCTCGTATGGTCATGACTTGGAACGGCGAGAAGATTGCCGACCTGAGCCGTGAATTCCTCTCCAGCAACGGTGCAGACAAGCACATCACCATCTCCGTGCCTGAGCTGGAAAGCAACGATACCACGGTGGATGTGAACGCCAATCCCGCCGATCTGTTCCGTCAGATCGCCATGGACCCCAATATGGCATCCCAGCGTGGTCTGGTGGAGCGCTTTGACGGCTCCATCGGTGCTTCCTCTGTGCTGATGCCCTTCGGCGGCCGTGAGCAGCACAGCCCTGCTCAGTCCATGGCAGCCCTGCTGCCCGTGGGCCCCGGTCACGAAACCAAGACCTGCTCTGTGATGGCCTACGGCTTTGATCCCTACCGCAGCGCACGCAACCCCTTCCTGGGCGCTGCCGAGTCTGTGGTGGAGTCTGTGGCCAAGCTGGCTGCCTCCGGTGCGGACGCAAGCCTTGCTTACCTGTCCCTGCAGGAGTACTTTGAAAAGCTCCGTGACGAGCCTGCCCGCTGGGGCAAGCCCTTTGCGGCTCTGCTGGGCGCTCTGAGCGCTCAGATCGGTCTGAAGGCCGCTGCCATCGGCGGTAAGGACTCTATGTCCGGCTCTTTCTTGGATATGGATGTGCCTCCCACGCTGGTTTCCTTCGCAATCGCTCCCGCCAATGCGGACGAGGTGGTTTCCACCGAGTTCAAGCAGGCCGGCGATCCCGTCTATCTGTTCACGGCTCCCAAGGGCGACTATGCCGGTATGCTGGAGCTGTGGGCCAAGTTCCACGAGCTGGTCAAGGCCGGTAAGGTCCGTGCCGCTTGGGCTGTCACCAGCGGCGGTGTGGCAGAAGGCGTCATGAAGATGAGCTTCGGCAACCGCATCGGCTTTGTGGGCGAGGAGAGCCTGAAGGGTGAGAAGCTGTTTGCTCCTTCCTGCGGCTCCATCGTGGCAGAGCTTTCCGATGATGTGAACTTTGGCGAGAAGATCGGCTGCACCGACGCCGAGCCTGTGCTGAAGGTGGCTGGCGCCGAGATGAAGCTGGACGAGCTGCTCTCCGTCTGGGAGAACACGCTGGAGGATGTCTATCCCACCCGCACCCAGACCGAAAAGGCGCCCACCGTGGAGAAAATCACCTGCACCAAGCGCTCCGCTGCCGCTCCTGCGGTTAAGGTCGCTCGTCCCCGTGCCGTGATCCCCGTGTTCCCCGGCACCAACTGCGAATATGATACCGCCAATGCCTGCCTGCGTGCCGGTATTGAGCCTGAGATTCTGGTGGTCCGCAACCTGACCAATGATCTGCTTACGGATTCTGCCAAGGCTCTGGAGAAGTCCATCAAGGAGTCCCAGATGATTATTCTGCCCGGCGGTTTCTCCGGCGGCGACGAGCCGGAAGGCTCCGGTAAGTTCATTGCCTCCTTCTTCCGTAATCCTCGCATCAAGGATGCAGTCCACGATCTGCTGAAGAACCGGGATGGCCTGATGCTGGGTATCTGCAACGGCTTCCAGGCTCTGGTCAAGCTGGGTCTGGTGCCTTATGGCGAGATCCGTGATATGGACGATACCTGCCCCACTCTGACCTTCAACCTGATTGGCCGTCACCAGTCTCGTTATGTGACCACCCGTGTGGCCAGCGTCAACTCCCCCTGGATGCTGAAGGCCAATGTGGATGAGGAGTACACCGTGCCGATCTCCCACGGCGAGGGCCGCTTCGTGGCTCCCACCGAGATCCTGAACCAGATGATTGCCAATGGTCAGGTCGCCACCCAGTATGTGGACGAAAACGGTATGCCCACGCTGGATATTTCCGGCAACCCCAACGGCTCTGTCTGCGCCATCGAGGGTATCTTCAGCCCCGACGGCCGTGTGTTCGGCAAGATGGGCCACAGTGAGCGTTACGGCACCTATGTGGGCCGCAACATCCCCGGTGAGAAGCATATGCCTCTCTTCGAGTCCGGCGCTGCTTACTTCAAGTAAGAAGTTCATTCAATACAATGTAAGGGCCGCTGCATTGCAGCGGCCCTTTCCAGAAGGAGAAACACATGGATGCCATAATTTTTGATGTGGATGGAACCCTCTGGGACTCCCGTGTCCCGGTGGCCCATTCGTGGAATGACAGTGTGACCCAGTATACCGGAGTCCCAAGCACCTTTACCCCGGAGTATCTGGGCAGCTTTTTCGGACGCACCATGGATGAGCTGCTGGAGGTGCTGCTGCCGGGCGTTCCGGTGGAGGAGCAGCGTGCCTTCGGCGAGCTCTGCTTCCGAAATGAGAATAAGTGGCTGGAGCAGGAGCACGGTGTGCTCTATCCCGGCGTGAAGGAAACGGTGGAGGCTCTTTCCAAGCGCCTGCCGCTGTATATCGTGTCCAATTGTCAGGAAGGCTACATTGAAGTGATGCTGAAAACCACTGGTCTGGGCCCTTATTTCAAGGGGCATCTCTGCTTTGGTGATACCGGAAAGGGGAAGGGAGAAAACCTTGTCACCCTTTGCCGCACCTATGGTTTGCAGGACCCGGTCTATGTGGGTGACACTCAGGGCGATGCGGATGCCTGCGCAGAAGCCGGAATGCCCATGATTTTTGCCACCTACGGCCTCGGTCAGGTGAACGAGCCGTGGAAGCAGATCGAATCCTTCCCGGAATTGCTGGATTTGGTCAACGAATAAGAAAACCCCCGTTCTCATGGCGAGAACGGGGGTTCTTTTGCTTTATAGATGTTGTGTCAGTGCTTGCGTGCGTAGAGCAGACGGATGGAATTCAATACGCAGAGCATAGCCACGCCGGAGTCGGCAAAGACAGCCATCCAGAGGTTGGCGTAGCCAATCAGACCCAGCAGGATGACCAGCAGCTTGATGCCCAGAGCGAACGCGATGTTCTGACGGCTGATGCGGGTCGCCTTCCGGGCGATGCGCACGGCCTTGGGCAGAGCGTCCATCCGGTTGGTGAGGAACACCAGATCGGCGGCCTCGATGGCGGCATCGGAGCCGCTGCCCATGGCAGCGCCCACATCCGCACCGGCCAGCACCGGAGCATCGTTGATGCCGTCGCCCACGAACAGCACGGGGCCGAACTTTTTGCGGATGGCCTGCAAAGCAGAGAGCTTATCCTGAGGCAGCAGTCTGGCGTGGTATTCTTCCACGCCCACGGCCTCGGCAATGGCCTTGGCCGGAGCCTCAGCGTCACCGGTGAGGATGGCAGGAGTCAGTCCCTGACGGCGCAGAGCGGCAATGGATGCGGCGGCGTCCTCTTTCAACTCGTCGGAGATGAGGATGCGGCCCTGATACACGCCGTCCTTGCTGACAAACACCTCAGCGCTGCCGTTTGCTTCCGTTTCCGGAACGGTAACAGAGAAACGCTCCATGAGTGCCCGGTTTCCGCAAAGCACCCGATCGGCTTCAATACCCATACCGGGGTATTCCGTCACAGACGCTGGCTGAGCAAGCGTGAGCCCCTCGGCAGCTCGGAGGATCGAGCGAGCAATGGGGTGGGTGGAGGAACCTTCGCACATGGCAGCCATAGCCAACAGTTCGTCGGCTTCGACACCCTTAGTGGGCAGCACCTGCTGCACCTCAAAGACGCCCCGGGTGAGGGTTCCGGTCTTATCCATCACCACCGCCTGAGCGCTGGCAATGCGCTCCATGGCACTGCCGCTCTTAAAGAGGATTTTCTGCTTGGACGCAGCGCCGATGCCGGCGAAGAAGGCCAGCGGCACACTGAGCACCAGAGCGCAGGGGCAGGAGATAACCAGGAAGGAGAAGGCGGTCTTGACCCAGTAGGTCCAGTCGCCGGTAATGGCTCCGGGCAGGATTGCGGTGAGCACAGCCAGAGCCACCACAATGGGGGTGTAGACCCGGCTGAACCGGGTGAGGAAACGGTCGATGGTGGGCTTGGAGGCGGCAGCCTCTTCCACGCTGTGGAGAATTCGGGTCACCATGGACTGTTCCAGCGGCTGTTCCACTCGGAGGTGCAGGGGGCTGGACAGGTTGACCCAGCCGGAAGTGACGATGTCGCCGGAGGTTACGGAAACAGGGACGCTTTCACCGGTGATGGCGGAGGTGTCCAGCTGGCTTTCACCGGAGAGTACGGTGCAGTCCAGCGGCACCCGGTCGCCGGGACGGACCAGAATGGTCTGACCCACCTGAGCCTGTTCCGTGGGCAGATGGGTGACGCTGCCGTTCTCTACAAGAAGGACTTCTTCGGCACGGAGATCCAGCGCTTCCATCACATTTCCGCGGGTCTGTGCCACGGCACGCTCTTCAAAGTACTCGCCCACACGGTAGAACACCATGACGCCCAGAGCTTCGCCATATTCTCCAATCGCAAAGGCACCCAGCGTGGCAATGGACATCAAAAACTGCTCATCCAGAGCCTTGCCCCGGGAGATATTGACGGCGGCTTGCTTCAGCACACTCAAACCGCAGAGCAGATAGCCCAGCACATACACGGCCAGAGCGAGGATGCTGCATTCCAGCGGAGCGGTGGCAGGGAGGAAGTGCTCCAGCAGCTTGCCGAGGATGAGAGCGGCAGCACCGGAGAGAATGATAGCCAGTTCCTTGCGGTCCAGCGGCACAGCTGCCTTCCGTCCCACTGGGGAGAGAGACTGCTCTGTGACAACCACACCCGATTCAATGGAGGCGCAAATGCGCTGGATTTCCGCCAGCGGCAGCGGACCTTCCGGACGGGTGATGCGGAGCTGACCGGTAGCGTAAGTAAGCGCGCAGTGAGTCACGCCGTCCAGATGGCGGAGGGACTCTTCCATCTTGGCGGCACAATGGGCACAGCCAAGATGTTCCAGCGCATACACGGAAGTTCCCTTGGTGGGAAGGTGCGGCTCTTC
>JAHHSJ010000024.1 GCA_020025295.1 Oscillospiraceae bacterium
ATGCTTGTGGGTGCGCTTTGTCTGGGCCTTACCGCATGTGGGCCTTCCGCAAATGATGCAGACAAAGGTGATGCAGGATCTAAGGACGGGGCTATCCGTGTATGCATCGTATATGCCGGAAATCTTGGCGACAAATCATATAATGACTCCTGCAACATGGGTGCACAAAAGGCTGTAGAGGATTTCAGCATTGAACTGAAATCGCTCGAAGGCACCACTGCTCAGGAGTGGGAGGCAAACCTTGTTGCAGCATGCGAAGAGAAGTATAATCTGATTATTGGCGCATCCTCTAATATTGCTGACTACATTGCAAAGCATGGACCGAATTATCCGGATATCAAGTTTGCTGTCATTGATACTGCAGTAGATCTTCCGAATGTTCAGTCTATCAGCTTCGCACAGAATCAGGGGTCCTTCCTCGCGGGTGCAGCCGCTGCTATGTTCACCCAAAAGACTGATATTGAAGGTGTCAACGCAGATCATACTATCGGTTGGGTAGGCGGCATGGATATTCCTGTTTTGCATGACTTCTACACTGGTTACAAGCAGGGCGCTAAGTACATTGATCCTGATATCACAATCCTACAGGCCTTCGCAGGTGCGTGGGGTGACCCGCTGAAGGGCAAGGAGTTAACACTGGCACAGTACGAGCAGGGCGCGGATATCGTTATGAATGTTGCCTCTGGTACAGGTGCAGGTGTCCTTGAAGCAGCAAAGGAAGCCGGCAAGTATGCAATCGGTGTTGACATTGATCAGGACGCAGACCAGCCGGGTCACGTATTGACCTCCATGGTAAAGAGAGTTGACAATGCGTGCTATCTGACGATCGAATCGGTTGTCAATGATGAATTCAAAGGAGGAACCACACAGTATCTGTCGCTGTCTGAGGGTGGTGTCAGTCTCACGGATTTCTCCGTTATGAAGGAAGCACTTGCCGAGCAGTTCCCGCAGGACATCGTAGATAAGTGTAAAGAACTTGAGGATAAAATCATTTCCGGCGAAATCGTAGTGGAAAACTATGAAGGTTTTGGCCCTAACGCTTAAGCAATCATAAACCAGAGAACACGGGGGTCGCTATATGAGACTCCCGTGTTTCATTAAGGGGAAGAAAAATGAGCGAATATGTAGTTAAAATGGAAAACATCGTGAAATCCTTCGGCGAAGTGCGTGCTGTTCGTGAGGGACAATTCACTTTAAAAAAAGGTGAAATTCATTCTTTGATCGGTGAAAACGGAGCAGGAAAATCCACAATGATGAAGCTGCTCTACGGCATGTATCCAATTGATGATGGAGAAATTTATATCAAGGGCGAGCTGATGGGAAAGCTCGACCCAAAGATTGCAATTAACCACGGTGTCGGTATGGTGCATCAGGAGTTTATGCTGGTAAATGATTTAACGGTTCTTGAAAATGTAATACTGGGCTTTGAGCCGACAAAGGGAATGACAATTGATTTCGACAGGGCCAAGAACGATATCCAAAAGTATATCGACCAGTATAATATGGAAATCCAACTGAACAAAAAGGTCAGCCAAATTTCTGTCGGCGAAGCGCAGCGTGTTGAGATTATAAAAACACTCATGCGAGGTGCGGATATCATCATACTTGATGAGCCAACAGCAGTATTAACGCCACAGGAGACGCAAAAGCTGTTTGAAATTCTGACTAATTTAAAAGCGGAGGGAAAATCTCTCGTATTTATTTCTCATAAGCTCAATGAGGTTATGGAGATTTCCGATCGCATTTCTGCTATGCGTCAGGGAAACTATATGGGCACTGTCAACAAAGAAGAAACCTCCCCGCTCGATTTGACCAAGAAGATGATAGGACGAGAGGTTTTCCTCCATATTGAGAAGGATCACAGAAAAGCGGGTGAGAAAATTCTCGAGGTTGACGATGTCTGGATTCCGAGTCATAAGGAAACCTCCAAAATCAGAGGCATGTCGCTTCATGTCAGGGAGGGTGAGATCGTTGGGATTGCAGGGATTGATGGCAATGGCCAGTCCGAGCTGATTGAAGCGATTACCGGACTGCGGCGAGTCGAAAAAGGTAAAATCATACTTAATGGCAAAGACATTACGAACAAATCACCTCGTACCGTCCGTGCATCAGGTCTTGCACATATTCCGGAGGACCGAAACACCCGTGGACTCAACCGTGCAATGAGCATTAAGGATAATCTGGTTGCGGTTGAGATCGACAAGAATCCCTACACAAAAGGCATATTCATGATGACTTCAGCGCAGGACAGATATGCAGAAGAAATGACAAAGCAGTTCGATATTCGTCCTGCGGACTATAAGCTTCCAACCTCATCGCTTTCCGGCGGAAACGCACAGAAGGTTGTTGTAGCCCGCGAAGTTTCCATGAATAAAAAGCTGCTGGTAGCGTCTCAGCCGACACGCGGTGTAGATATCGGAGCAATCGAGTCGATTCGTACAACGCTTGAAGAGGCGAAGAATAAGGGCGCCGGCGTCCTGTTGGTTTCTGCAGAGCTGGAGGAGATTATCTCACTTTCAGACAGGATTATTGTTATTCACGAAGGGAAAATCACGGGTGAACTATTGGCTTCCGAGGCAAATGAGAACAACCTTGGTCTCCTGATGATGGGAGGGGACAACGATGTGGAGAAAACACAGAAAGGGGAGATAGCAATATGAGCCATTCATTCAGGGGACTCTATAAAATATTGATCCCCCTGCTTCTTGCGCTTGGAATTGGTGCAATCTTTATTTTGGCAATCGGTGAAAATCCAATGGAAGCATATGGTGCGCTGATAAAGGGTGCATTCGGAACAAAGCTTGGCTTTGGAACAACAATTGCCGGCTTTACACCGCTCCTCCTGACTTCTATCGCCTTTGCTGTTGCAGCAAAGGCGGGCGCATTTAATGTCGGCGTTGAGGGTGAAGTAATTTTAGGTGGTATCACAGCAGCTTACATCGGTGTAAATTGGAACTTTCTACCCACTCCGCTTCTTTATGTTGCATGTTTTGCCGGGGCAATGGTCGTCACCGCATTATGGGCATTGATTCCGGCTGTTCTCAAAACCTATTATAATGTATCCGAAGTCTGTGTTACGATTCTCATGAATACGGTGGCGCTCTATATCAGTTCTTATCTCGTCAGCGGACCGATGAGTGCGGGTACTGCAACGCCGCAATCCGAGCCGGTGCTTGTGACGTTGCCGAAAATCATGAAACCATCTTCTGCAAACGCAGGGCTCTTTATCGCCATTGCAATCGTTGCTGTTATTATTTACATGCTCTATAAAACCAAGTGGGGCTACAAAATCACTACGGTTGGTACAAATCCGGCGCATGCAGATTATGTTGGTATCCATTCTAAGCGTGTCTTTATCAATGCGATGCTTCTGTCCGGCATGCTTGGCGGTATTGCGGGTTGCATTGAAGTACTCGGTGTACATGGATACTATCTTGATGGTTTTGCAAGAGACCTCGGAACAAACGGAATGCTGGCAGCGCTGATTGTAAAATCAAACATGATTTTCACGCCCTTCACTGCCTTCTTTATTTCTGCTTTGAAGTCGGGTGCAATGGCAATGCAACAGGCAACAAATGTTCCAAAGTCGATCGTAGACACAGTATCGGCTGTGTTCATTATCATTGCCACTATGGAGTTTGTGATTCAGCTCAAGGACAGAAGGAACAAACAGAAAAAAAGTAACGAAATAGAGAACATAACAGACAAATCAGGGGAGTTAGACAAAATGGAAGGGGGAGAATCATGATGGATGGATTTGAAAGCTTAGGCAAGATATTTAATGTCTCGCTGATTTATGCGACATTCAGAGCATCAACCCCCATTATATACGCAGCACTCTGTGCGGCAATCACACAGCAAGCTAATATTCTGAACATCGGTACAGAGGGCATTATGCTGGTAGGCGCTTTTACAGCGGTAGCAATCAGTTATTTCACTGGTAGCTGGCTTCTCGGTGTTGTTGTGGCTATGTTAGCCGGGGCGTTAATTGCAATGCTCATGGCGCTTGGACACATTAAGTATAATTCTGAAATCTGTGCAATTGGTATGGGTATCAACCTGTTTGCAATCGCTATTACAAAATTCCTGATGAAGGTGCTTTTCAATACAAACGGAACGTTTTCAGATCCTAAGATTATTCCGATACCGCGTGTCCACCTTCTGTTCCTTGAAAATATACCTATCCTCAATCAATTGCTAAATGATTGGTGCTTTACCGAATGGTTCGTAATTCTGTTTATCATTATTTTGCAGTTTGTCTTCTATAAAACCGTATGGGGGCTCCGCCTCAGGGCAGTTGGTCAATTCCCGATGGCGGCGCAGACTGCCGGCATTCATGTCAATGCAGTAAAATATCAGGCGATGCTGATTTCCGGCTTGATTGGAGGACTGGCAGGCGCACACCTCTCGCTTGGTTATAGTGCGCAGTTTGTGGAAAATATGACCAATAACCGCGGGTTTATGGGTGTTGCGGCGATGTACTTCGGCGGTGCAAATCCAGGACTCACGGCAGTCGGATGCCTGCTCTTCGGCTTTTCCGATTCCGTAGGTGCACGATTGCAGGCTTATGGCATTCCTGCGCAGTTCGTATTGATGATGCCTTATCTCGTGACCGTTATCGTGCTTGCGATTTCTATGATAATCAAAATCAGTGCCGCACGCAAAAAAGAATCGTCCGTGATTACGAATTAAGCCAAAGGATTGTGTCGCTTTGTAATATCCAACAATAAAAAAGGAGAATGATGTGATGGACAAGAAAAAAATCATACTGGACTGTGATCCAGGACACGATGATGCTGTAGCTATCCTTTTGGCAGGTAAAAATCCGAAGTTAGATCTGCTTGGCATTACCGTTGTTGCAGGAAATCAGACACTTGAAAACACACAGAGAAATGCACTTAATATTGTTCAGTGCCTAGGATTAGATGTTTCGGTGTATGCGGGCTGTAGGCAGCCTATGATTCGCAAAAAAATGACCGCAGGCGATATTCATGGAGAATCCGGGCTTGACGGTCCTGTATTTGAGCCTCTCACCCGAACACTCGAGCCCGAGCATGCGGTCAGTTACATTGTAAAGACGCTCATAGAATCAGACACACCGATCACAATGGTTACAACCGGACCTATGACAAACCTTGGCATGGCGATACGTATGGAGCCGCGTATTTTAGACAAAATCGAGAGAATTGTTTTGATGGGCGGCGCATACACGAACGGCAATGTAACACCGGCAGCAGAATTCAACATCATCGCCGATGCTGACGCAGCTTATGTGTGCTTTACGTCAGGACTCCCCATTACGATGGTGGGACTGGATGTAACAAGAAAAGCGCTTTGCTATCCGGAGATCGTAGAGCGAATGGACAAAGTCGGAAACAAGGCATCTAAACTCTTTGTAGATCTGATGAAGCATTTCTGCAAAAGTCAGAAGGAGGTATTCGGATGGGAGGGTGGTCCTCTTCACGATCCGATTACAATCGCATATCTGATTGATCCAGACGTACTGACGACAAAACCGATGTATACGGAAATTGACATCAGAAGCACGCAATCTTACGGAAGGACGAACTGTGACTATTTCGGTTATCTGAAAAAAGAACCCACAGCGGATGTTGCAATCGATATCGATGTCGAAAAATTTTGGAACATGATTGAAGAGGGACTTCACTTGTACGATTGATTCGAGATGAGGGAAGGTATCGATCATACTGCGACCATTTTGGATGAATGGAGTCAAAAATGAAAGATCTAAACCAAGTACTTACGCAAAACAAGGAAAAATATATCGAAGAACTGAAAAAGCTTGTTGCAATTGATACGCATGATCTTGGGCAAGGTATTGCAGGTGGTCTGGAGAAAAAAGGACAGGACCATTTGATTGCTCTGTTCGAGAAAATGGGTGCTGAGGTAAAAACCGATCCGATTAAAGAAGAAGATATTGTTAGGTGCCACACACTTTATCAGGAGGGCAATCTCGGACATAACCAGGAAAATCGCTACAATGTATATGCCAGATTCAAAGGAAATACCGGCGGGAAAAACCTGATGTTTAACGGACATATTGATGTTATGCCTGCGGATGAAGCAGACGAATGGACGTACCCACCGTTTTCTCCGACAATCGCAGATGGAAAAATGTATGGACGCGGAACTGCAGATATGAAGGGGGGGCTCATGGCAGCCGTTATGGCGGTACAGCTTTTGAAGGATGCAGAGGCTGAACTTCCGGGAGATGTGTTGATTACATCTGTCTGTGATGAAGAAGGCGGTGGCAACGGGTCGATGCAGGCAATCATGAGCGGCGAAAAGGCAGACGGTGTTGTTGTTTGTGAGGGCACAAGTGACGAACTGATTCTTGCGCATATGGGATTCGTTTTTTTCAGAGTTGAATTTGAGGGAAAAGCCTGCCATTCCGGTGGAAAGAGAAATGGAGTAAGTGCTATTGATAAGGCAATTAAGGTAATTGAGGCATTGAACGAAAAGGAGCATGAATGGCTGTTGACTTACAAGCACCCTCTTTTGCCATCACCTAATCTCAACATCGGTGTGATTCACGGCGGTAGCGCTGGTTCAACGGTTTCGGGAGACTGTCTATTTGAAGCCTGTGTGCATTACCTGCCGAATCAAATGAGCTATAACCAAGTAGTTAAAGAATTTACAGATGTTGTAAATCGTGTTGCAAAAGCGGATACATGGCTCGAACAGCATCTGCCGAAGATTACAATTTATCAGGCAGGAGGCGGCTTTGAGATGGAAGAAAATCATGATTTTGTTCAGATCTTCAAGCGCGCATATCAAGCTGCAAAGGGGAAGGAAGTTAAGATAGTCGGATCACCGGCAGGATGTGATTCCAGACTATGGTGTAATATTGCAAAGTGTCCGACCATACAATTTGGTCCGGGAAATCTGGCACAATGTCATGGGATAGATGAATGGATCAGTATAGATGCGTACTTAGAATCCATTTTGATCTATGCAGAGTTAATATTGGATTTTTGTAAATAATAGAACAAGGAGCATGAAACAATGGCTAAAAAAGTTTTACTTGCAGGCGAATCATGGATGAGCTATACCACGCATGTCAAAGGCTTTGACAGCTTTTATACATCTGTATATGAAACAGGAGAGAAATATATAAAGGCTGCTTTCGAGGAAGGCGGTTATGAATTCACATTCATGCCGAACCATCTTGCGACTGACGAATTTCCCTTTACAATGGAAGAACTGAAGCAATATGCTCTGATTATTCTTTCAGATATTGGTGCAAATACACTTCTTTTGCCAACACCGACCTTTACAAAAAGCGAGATTCTCCCGAACAGATGCAACTTAATTCGAGACTATGTTCTTGGTGGCGGTGCAATGCTCATGGTTGGCGGCTATCTCACATTTTCCGGTGTAGACGCAAAGGGCAAATGGCAGGATACAGCGGTACAGGAAGTGCTGCCTGTACAGATTCTTTCAACAGATGACCGTATGGAGCATTGCGAAGGTGTTCGGCCGGTTACCATCAAGAGCCATGAAATCTTTGATGGAATGGAAAAAGAGTGGCCGAGAGTCCTCGGGTATAATAAAACAATTGCAAAACTGGAAGCGCAGGTGCTAGCAACAGTATGCGACGATCCGTTCATTGCATTGGGTGAATACGGAAAAGGACTCTCCGCGGTATTCACAACTGACTGCGCACCGCATTGGGCTCCTCCGGAGTTTTGCGAGTGGAAGGACTATAATAAACTGTTTCAAAATTTAGCAAAGTGGTTAATCAAGGAATGACATGTGACCATGGCGGTCAGAGGAGCATTTTCTATAAAATGCTCCTCTGACAGAATAGTAGGTGGACGATGAAAGTTTTAAATTTCGGATCGATAAATATTGATTTTGTATACAGTCTGGATCATTTTGTACAGAAGGGTGAAACGATTTCTTCGGATGAATTGAATATATTTAGCGGAGGCAAGGGACTAAATCAGTCAATTGCTATGGGCAGAGCGGGGATTACAACTTTTCATGCCGGAGCGATTGGGCCAGATGGTCAATTTCTGCTGGATTTGCTGGATGAAGCAGGGATAATAACTGAAACCGTCAAAATTCTTTCAAATACACGTACAGGCAATGCAATCATTCAAAAAGATAAAAGTGGAGATAACTGTATCATTCTATACGACGGTGCGAATCAGCAGATTACAAAACAGCAGGTAGATGAAACAATTTCTCGTTTTGATGAGGGCGACTATATCGTACTGCAAAACGAGATTAACGAAATGGCATATATCATCAAGAAAGCGCATGATTGCGGCATGGTAATCGTTTTGAATCCGTCGCCCATGAATAAAAAGATCTTTGAAATGCCATTACAGTATGTCGATTATTTTATTCTGAACGAGATTGAAGCAGGACAAATTCTCGAATGCGAAAACACATCTGCGTTGGAAGGTACAACACTTGCAGGTATGCTTGTGAAAAAATTCCCGGGTGCAAAGATCGTACTGACTCTCGGTAGCAATGGTTCTGTTTATGCAGACGGAAAAACCGTGCATAAACAGGGGATTTATAAGACAGAGACGGTGGATACGACTGCAGCCGGAGACACCTTTACAGGATATTTTATTGCAGGAATCATTCAAGGATTCACAGTTGAAGAAGCGATGGATCTCGCAGCCAAGGCAGCAGCAATTGCAGTATCGAAAGCGGGGGCAGCCCCCTCAATCCCAAGCCTGCAGACGGTTCAGGAAAAAGTTTTTTGACCAAGCGGGCACGCAAACAGAGAAGAGAAAGATATAGTGCTATATGAGAGAAGATATGATTCGGTTATTGAAGGAGATTCTTGAAATCCGTTCTGTCAATTTCGAGGATGATGAAAGTGCTGTTGCAGAATATCTCTGTGAATATTTTAAATTGCACGGAGTAAAAAGTAAGGTTCATCGACTGGACGAAAAGCACGCAAATGTGATTGCAGATATCCCGGGTGAAGATACATCGGAAACAGAATTATGGAACGGACATCTTGATACTGTTCCATATGGAGATATGAGCAAGTGGACTACTGATCCTGCAAAAGCAGTTGAAAAACAAGGGAAAATATTTGCAAGAGGCGCGTCTGACATGAAGAGCGGCGTAGCAGCTATGGTTTATGTATTGACTCATCTAGCGAATAAGCCTGCGCGGAACATACGATTTATTGGCAGCTGCGATGAAGAAAAAAATGGGCTTGGAGCAGAGGCCGCGCGGAGAGCAGATCTTCCGGAAAAATACAATTTTCTGCTGATTGGTGAACCGACAAATATGCATCTTGGCGTTACGCATAAAGGATGCTTATGGTTGAAGCTGCATGTAAAAGGGAAAACGGGACATGGTGCTTATCCGGAAGCAGGCGTAAATGCAATTCACTATGCATACCAGCTTGCAATGAGCATCAAGGATTATGTTTATAGCTTTAGTAACTCGATTTTAGGAACAGCAACCGCACAGATTGATATGATCAAAGGAGGCACAGTTCCAAATATGACAGCCGATAACTGCGAGCTTGTTATGGATATTCGTATGGTTCCCGGATTATCAACCGAAATGATTATGACACATGGCCTGAGCACTCTGGCAGCACTTCAGCAAAAAGCACCGGAGCTATGTGCAGAGTTTGAAGTGCTAAATGGCAGGCGTGCTTTTGAAATCGACGATGACGAGCCGCATCTTGTCCGACTCAAAAGACTGCTGAAAGAACATGGCTACGACGGGGATAATATCGGTATCAATTTTTTCACAGATGCTTCTATCATTGCAAAAGAAGAATTGGACAAAAATGTGCTGTTATTTGGCCCCGGTGATCCCTTGTTAGCACATCAACCAAACGAATACGTAGAGATATCAAAATATTTGGATACAATCGAAATCCTAACGGAATTTGTAAATGCGAAATAAGAGCAATAAAAAGAAAGTCCCTGTACAGGGCTTTCTTCAGCCTGCATTTTGCAGACAGATTTTTCAGATGGCATCTGTTTGGAATATTCTGAGTTAAATTACTTGATTTTATCCACGATTATTAGATGCCGCAGGGCTTTCATAAAATCCTCCAAACCTGTTGATAACAAAGGTGTTTGGCAAACAGTTCACCCTGTCCCCTTATACGGTTTCACCCCTGTTTATGCTTTTTTTGAAGGCTTATAAGGACAAATGCAAGGGAAGAAAAATCCCATAAAAGGTAATAACAGAGCGTGGCAATCGGCAGATAAGTGGCATATGTGCGAATATATTATACCGGAGGATTTAAGAATGGACAAGTACAAGTGCGATGAATCGGGTGGACTGTGGTACGAGATGAAGGGAGACCATTACTTCCTCTGCCTGCCTCTGCCGGAAGCCGATCGGGCTCTGGGAGCAGCGGCACAAGAGTTACTTGCAGGAGCAATGGAAGAGCATCTACACGCAGCTGCTGACCAGCAACAGATATCTTGCCAAAATTGACTGGCAGGCACGGGAGCGAATAAAGGTTCGGGGTGGAACAAGGGAATCGCCGAACAGCGCAAGACTGAAAACGCCATGGAATGGGTGTGCAGAAGGAATAACATCCAGGCGTGTGCCAGAGAGATCGTGGACGCAGAGATAAGTTAAGGCGGCAGGGAGAAATCCCTGCCGCCTTAACTTATCTCTTACTGAGTAACCGTCAAACGGCCATAAAATAGTCGTCAAAAATGCCACCGGCTTCTTGCCCTGATAGAGAAATGTAAAAAACGCCGCTCATAGTACCAAATTGTACTGTGAGTGGCGTTTTCTTTGATTATGGCGGCGCAGATTTTATGTCCGTAAGACGGATATCACTATCGTTCGGAATAATAGCGTTGCATTGTTCCAAACAATAGGTGTATTATTCCGAATAAAACAAAAGGTATTGTTCCGAAGCTGTGTGTTTCTGTGCTGAACATCTTTTAATATACAGAATTTCATCCCATACAAATCCCATAATACGAAAGCACTGACTGAACAAAGCAGGACAAGGCAGTGCAAAACAGGAAGCGGCACCCTACAAAACAGCGTACAACAGTGCAGGAAAGCACCCGAAGAACATTCAGACATGCGTTTGGGAGCAGGATGCCGCAGGTTCGAATCCTGTCACTCGGACCATCTTTCTTAGAAAAACCGCCTAAATAGGCGGTTTTTCTGAGTTTCTGATAGCTTTTTCTGAAATCTATTCCTAACAAAATCCGGCGGTTTCGGACAGACAAAAAATCAGGCAGCAGAAATCTTTGTGATCCAGTCCTTGGAAGAACTTCTGATAGAGCACTTGTAAACATTCATACATGGTGGTCATCCCATGTCTTGTTTTCAGCAACGCAAACACGCACCAGCCCCTGTATGGAATAGACAACCCTATATTGTAATTTTACGATGCTTTGATATACTTGAAGCAAGGCCACAAAAGAGGTGTGTTTATGCAGAACCGATACACAGGAGACATCGGAGATTACGGCAAACTGGGACTTTTGCGCCAGTTGGAACAGGCAGGACTTCGAATTGGAGTAAACTGGTATTTGACACCAGATGAAGCAGGAAGGAACAATGATGGAAAATTTATCAAGTACCTAATAGACGAATCATTTAAGACCTGTGATCCGCAGCTATGGGAAGCACTTGGCGAGATTGTCTGTTCTGGAACAAGAGAAATTCGCTCATTGCAAACAGCGAAAATTCTAAAAGCTGCATTTTACGATGCCCCCATGAATTTTTGCGCCACCACATCCTTTGAGCGAAAAAAGGAACGCTATCACTGGCACCAAGCCGCTCTAACTCCGTTATCTCACTGTGATGTAGTCTTCGTTGATCCGGATAACGGTCTGATGGTCCCTTCTGCTATGGGGCGTCGAAAAAGCATCAAGTATGTTTTACCGCAGGAACTGCACGACTACTATGCTGCGGGAGCCAGCATTATTTATTATCAACACAAGGCCCGTTACAAGGATTTTGTTTATACAGAACGCAACAAGGGATTGCTGGAATCGGGTGCTTTCCCGTCCGCAAGTGGACTTGGGCTCAAATTCCGCACAACTTCTCAACGTTTTTACTTTTTTATTTTGCAGCCAAAACACGAATCTTTTATTCGAGTTCAGATACAAGCTATGCTGGAAACAGCATGGAAGGAACATTTTTCATTATGTGAATAGAAACAGAAGGACAACCCCTTCTGTTTTCCAATGCAAGGTATTGATTCTGTCCCAGTGTCTGCCACAGAATAAGAACAATCCAGAGTCACAGGGACTCTGTGTTAATTTTGCTCCATGATTACCGCAATTCCATTGATTTCCCGGTGTATATCGGTATGACCACTGAGCCAGATATTCCAACTGTACGGTCACCGGCAGGGTAGTAACCAGAGAATCCTTCTATATCTGGATCGTTTGATCGACATCTTCCGGAAGCTATTTAAACTAAAAAATGAGGTGTTTTGATGGAAAGCTGCTATCTGTCTCATTGTGCTGAGGATGGCCGTCAGGAGTCCGTCCTGCAGCACTTGCAGGAAACCGCTATTATGGCCGAAGGCTTCGCCGCCGCCTTTGGCGCTGGCCCACAGGGCTATCTGGCCGGACTGATGCATGACATTGGTAAATATTCCGACGCTTTTCAAGCTCGATTGCAGGGCAATCCCCATCGGGTAGATCATTCCACCGCAGGCGCATGGGAAACTTGGCAGATGCACCAATCTTTTGCCTGCTTTGCCATTGCCGGACACCATGGTGGCTTACCGGATGGTGGCTGCCTCACCGACACTTCCGACCAGAGCACCTTACACGGCCGGATGAAGCGCGGTAAAAAACATCTGTTGCCGCCTTATTCCCGCTGGGCTTCAGAAGTTACTCTTCCAAAAGATATTTCCTTCCCTGACTTTTTAACCACGCCTACCGTCACACAGGCAGATGCTATGTTTTTTGCCCGGATGATATATTCTTGTCTGGTAGATGCAGATTTTCTTTGCACGGAACGTTTTATGTCCAACCATGGCCGCGACTTTATTCCCTCCAACATTGCCACTTTGGACACTCTGCTGCAAAACAAAACTGCCGGGTGGTTTCCGCCGAAAAACAAGCTGAACGAGCAGCGATGTGCGATTCTATCCCAATGCCGCCAACAGGCAGAACGTGAACCAGGTCTGTTTACCTTGACCGTTCCTACCGGTGGTGGAAAAACCACTGCTTCGCTTTCTTTTGCACTGGCTCATGCTCGTAAATATCATAAAAGCCGGGTAATCTACATTATTCCTTACACATCTATCATTGACCAAAATGCAGCCGTATTCCGAGATCTTCTGGGGGAGGATGTGGTACTGGAACACCACTCCGGGGTGATGTATGATATGAACGATGAAGCAACGCCCCACACGATTCGTATGGCGCAAGCTACCGAAAACTGGGATATGCCGGTTGTAGTCACTACCGCTGTGCAATTTTTTGAGTCCCTGTACGCAAACCGTTCTTCTCAATGTCGCAAGCTCCATAATATGGCGAACAGTGTCCTAATTTTTGACGAAGCCCAGATGATGCCTATCCCATACCTGCGGCCCTGTGTCTATGCCATCGCTCAGCTGGTTCAGCACTATAACAGCTCTGCCGTGCTTTGTACCGCAACCCAGCCAGCTCTAGGATCCCTCTTCCATGAATTTCTCCCGGATCAGCCCATTACTGAGCTATGCCCCGCAGAGTGCTATGATGGCTCTGTTTTTCAACGCACCAGTTTTCAGGTTGCCGGCAAGCTGGACTGGGATACGCTGTCACATCAGCTAAATCAACTTCCGCAGGTGCTTTGCATTGTCAACAGCCGAACGGCTGCGCAGGAAATCTTCAGCCGTTTGGATAAGGACGGAAGTTTCCACCTATCTACATTGATGTATCCTGTCCATCGTAAGGCTGTTTTGGACACAATTCGCGACCGTTTAGAAAAAGGCCTTCCTTGTCGAGTGGTTTCTACTTCCTTAATCGAAGCCGGTGTTGATGTAGACTTTCCGGCTGTTTATCGGGAACAGGCCGGTTTGGACTCTATTTTACAGGCCGCAGGAAGATGTAATCGGGAAGGAAAGCACTCTGCCCGAGAAAGCATTGTTACTATTTTTGAAAGTCAGGGTACAATACCACAGCTGTTTTCTGCTCCTGTTGCTGCATGGCGCTCCACGGCAAGACAATACGCCGACATCACCAGTCGGGAAGCAATTCATTCCTATTTCAGCGATTTACTGGATTTAAAAGGGCCTTCTGCGCAGGACTGCAAGGATATTCTGCAAAAGATGAACGCTCCTGACTGTCCATTCCGCAGCATTGCTGACGAATTTCATCTCATTGAAACCAGCTCACGGACCATTTATATTCCTCTGGAAACCGGGGCATCTTTGGTAGAGCAACTGCGTGCCGGTCAGATTGATCAGAATCTGTTTCGCAATCTGAGTAAATATAGCGTAACAGTGTATGAAAATCAATTTTGCCAATTGGAAACGGCCGGTGCACTGGAAGTATTGGATGATGGTTCTGCCATTTTACTGAATACATCGCTTTATGACCCTCAAACCGGGCTGGCCCGTACTGCGGAAAGTGGTAGCGGATTGTTCTCGTAACGGAGAAAGCACGAAAGCATTGCTGCTTTCGTGCCTTTCACATACTACCTCTTCATCATTCATATTTCAATCCACGCTTTGCTGCGACATACTCAAGTATACAGGCACGAATGCGTTTAGGCAATATCTCTTTTATATAAACTCAGCGATATATCTTTTTAGAATTCTTTATGAAGTATGAAGGGGTTAACTTTTTAATTTGGAGTGTTATAATCAAATCAAACCACGAAGTCTCTCATAGTTATTCATTTACGAAAGGAAGTGACTACGATGTCCGTTTCTTTGGAAGTATGGGGCGATTTTGCCTGCTTCTCCAGACCGGAAATGAAGGTGGAGCGTGTTTCTTACGATGTAATGACGCCTTCCGCTGCACGAGGTCTGCTGGAAGCCATCTACTATCATCCGGGCCTCAAATATACCGTGGATAAAATCCATGTGTGCGCCCCCATCCGGTTCATCAACTTACGGCGGAACGAGGTTAAATCGGTTCTCAGTGCCCGCGTTGCCCGTACTGTAATGGATCGGGGCACCGGTGACTTATACATAGCAGCCTCGCAGGAGATTCAGCAGCGTTCTGCTATGCTGCTGCGGGATGTACACTATATCGTTGAGGCTCATTTTGAACTGACCGATAAGGCCGCCCCTGGTGACAACCCCGGTAAATTTCAGGATATTCTCCAAAGGCGCATTCGGAAGGGACAATGCTACTATCAGCCCTGCTTTGGCTGTCGGGAATTTCCCGCCCATTTCAAGCCTTGCAATGCAGTACCTTCCTGCCCAGAAGAGCTGAAAGGCCGCCGGGATTTGGGCTGGATGCTGTACGACATGGATTATACCAATCCGGAAGATATCCAACCCCGGTTTTTCCGTGCTGTTTTACAGGACGGCGTCATGGCGATTCCTGATTGGAACAGTGAGGAGGTGCTGGGATGATTCTGCAAGCTTTGGCTCACCATTATGATACGCTGTCCGCCAGTGGGAAGATCTCGCCTCCGGGGTGGGGAGATGTGAAGGTTTCTTATGCACTTTGTCTTTCCGAAGATGGTGCTTTACAGCAGATTGTCTGCATCAAGACGGAACAGCCTAGGGGCAAGCAGATGGTGCTGGCCCCGCAGCAGATGCGGCTGCCTGCCCCAGTAAAGCGAACAGCCGGTGTTCTGCCCAATTTTTTGTATGATACATCCAGTTATGTGCTGGGTGCAGACACCAAGGGAAAACCGGACCGCACGAAAAAATGCTTTGAAACGTTCCGTACTCTGCACCAGTCTCTCTTGGGCAATATCGACACTCCCGCCGCAAATGCCATTCTGGCCTTTTTAAATCAGTGGAACCCGGAAAAGTTAGCCAATCATCCGGCTTTTGCAGAGCATTCGGAAGAACTGTTAAGCGGTGGAAATCTGGTATTCCGAGTAAATGGTCGCTATGCGCATGAAGACCCCGCCATCCAGCAGGCGTGGAATGAATACTATGTCAGCTCCGGTGATGGACCCGAAATGGTCTGCTTGGTAACCGGCAAAAAAGGACCTGTGGAAAGCATTCATCCTGCGATTAAAAATGTGGCCGGAGCAAAATCTTCCGGCGCAGCGCTGGTTTCCTTCAACGCACCGGCTTTCTGCTCCTACGGAAAAGAGCAAAATCTGAATGCACCCGTCAGCAAGTCTGCCGTCTTCGCCTATACCACTGCGCTGAATTATCTGCTGGCAGACCAAGCGCACACTTGCCGTGTGGGGGATTGCACAGTAGTCTATTGGGCCGAAAACGGCAGTGTTGCCAGTCAGAATATGGTCGGAGGATTCTTGGGTCAAAACGATTTCTATACCGCAGATGTGCTGATGGACACCGTGCGCAAGCTGTGTCAGGGGCAGGCCGTTGAGTTTGAAGAGGAACTTCTTGATCCCAATATGAATTTTTATGTTCTGGGTATCTCCCCCAATGCAGCTCGCTTATCAGTGAGGTTTTTCTTCCGAAACACACTGAGCCACCTTTTACAAAATGTACTAGAACACTACCAACGCATGGATATTGTCCGTCCATCCTATGACAATTTCGAAACTCTTCCGCTGTGGAAAATGCTCAGCGAAACGGTCAACCAAAAAGCTCAAAAGAAATCGATCGCGCCAAATTTGGGTGGTGATACTCTGTGGGCCATTTTAAACAACACCTCTTATCCGGCATCTCTGTTGAACAGCGTTCGTCTGCGCATCCGTGCCGAACAGAAAATCACACGGGGACGCGCCGCCATTCTGAAGGCATACTATTTGAAACATGATACACCCGATATTCCCAACAAAGAGGAGGTTTTAACCGTGTCTCTCAACCGTGAAAGCACCAGTGTTCCCTACACGCTGGGAAGATTGTTCTCCGTGCTGGAGGCTATCCAGAGCGCTGCCAATCCCAGCATCACTACCACAATCAAGGATCGCTATTTCAACTCCGCTTCTGCCACACCAGGTCATGTCTTCCCCACTCTGCTCAATCTGGCACAGAAGCACCTGAAAAAAATCGGAGGCGGTCTGTCCGTTTACTATAACAAGCAGATCACCGATCTCATCGGACGTCTAGATGATAGTTATCCTGCACACCTCAGCATCCCGGAACAGGGCGTATTCCAGCTGGGCTACTATCACGAAACTCAGTCCCATTACGAACGCAAGAATAAGGAGGAAACGAAAAATGTCTGAACCGATCAAAAATCGCTATGAATTCGTCATCCTATTTGATGTGGAAAACGGAAATCCCAACGGCGATCCGGATGCAGGAAATCTGCCCCGTCTGGACCCTGACACAAACCTTGGCATCGTAACCGATGTCTGCCTGAAGCGCAAAATCCGCAACTATGTGGAAACGGTCAAAGAAGACACCACCGGTTACCGTATCTATGTGAAGAGCGGAATTCCTCTGAACCGCAGCGACTCAGACGCCTACACCGCTTTAGGTGTGGATGGAAATAACATCAAGGCAGAGAAGAAAAACGATCCCGATTTAGACCGTAAAATTCGGGATTGGATGTGCGCCAACTTCTATGATATCCGCACCTTTGGTGCCGTGATGACCACCTTTGTAAAGGCTGCATTGAACTGCGGTCAGGTACGCGGACCGGTTCAGCTGGGCTTTGCCCGCAGTGTAGAACCCGTCTATCCGCAGGAGGTAACCATCACCCGGGTATCCATTACCACAGAAGCCGATGCGGAAAAGAAAGATTCTGAAATGGGCCGCAAGTACATTGTTCCTTACGGTCTCTATCGCTGCGAGGGCTATATTTCAGCAAATCTAGCCCACAAAACCACCGGTTTCTCGGAAGACGACCTTGCGCTCCTGTGGGAAGCGATTCTGAATATGTTCGAGAACGATCACTCGGCCGCTCGCGGCAAAATGGCCGTGCGTGAGCTAATTATCTTTAAACATGACACCGAGTTGGGCTGTGCGCCTGCATGGAAGCTGTTTGACACCGTACATATTGAACGCACTGACCCGAATGACCACGCTCCTGCCCGTTCCTATAAGGATTACACAGTAACCGTGGATGAAGCATCTATTCCTGCCGGTGTCCACTGCACTCGTATGGTTTGATGTGCTCCGATGCGGAACCGCGCAAGCTTTCTGATCTGCAGCACTTCGTCTGCATTTTATGAACCGGGCAGCCTTTATGACGAAGCTCTTCCGCTGCCGTAATGTGCGAAGTAGGGGCATACACAAAAAGCCAGGGCGGTTCGCACCGCCCTATCCGCATAAAAAAGGTCTTTGTATGGAGTTTTGCTTATACTTATAAAAGCAAAATTACACTATTGAGTGAAATTTTCATTTTTTCTGTGAAAATTCACTAATTTTGCAAGCATTTCTTGTGAATGTTTGCAGTCGCTCCCCGTATGGGGAGTGTGGGTTGAAATATCTCCTGAATCAGGTGGGTCCCGTCCAGCACGCCCGGTCGCTCCCCGTATGGGGAGTGTGGGTTGAAATCTCTCCTTCCTGGAAGTCACCCTCTCCGATAAAATGTCGCTCCCCGTATGGGGAGTGTGGGTTGAAATTAACTGCGCTGATTGAAGATTTACCAAATATCGGTCGCTCCCCGTATGGGGAGTGTGGGTTGAAATGGAAAGGGCGTGTACTCACTCATGGAGGTCCACGTCGCTCCCCGTATGGGGAGTGTGGGTTGAAATTGCTGCTCTGGTAGGTAAGGGCTGGCTGATGCAGCGTCGCTCCCCGTATGGGGAGTGTGGGTTGAAATAACCAAGTCCCGGATGACTGCGTCCATGCATGAGTCGCTCCCCGTATGGGGAGTGTGGGTTGAAATACCCCCCTGCAGCTCAATCCTGTGGAGTTTACGGTCGCTCCCCGTATGGGGAGTGTGGGTTGAAATGTACTGCATTGCAACGAAGAAGCTGCACAAGATGTCGCTCCCCGTATGGGGAGTGTGGGTTGAAATCACGAAAATTTGATTGAAACTCAAATGACCGTGGTCGCTCCCCGTATGGGGAGTGTGGGTTGAAATGGCGACAGCGCATCGGACGGTCAAGCCGTGTGCCGCGTCGCTCCCCGTATGGGGAGTGTGGGTTGAAATATCGCATTTGATGAGCTGACCCATTTTACCTGGGAGGTCGCTCCCCGTATGGGGAGTGCAAAACAACACCTCTTTTTTGTCAACGACATTCCATCCTACGATTCGTCCTTCAGCACGATGATTGTGGCATTCGTCCTTGAGAGATTGCCGGAATATTCCCATAGAAAAAGCCATCGATCACATGATCGATGGCTTTTTTCGATTCCTTTTCTGTTCCAAACCCTGTATCACAAAGCAAACCCTTTGGTTCGTTCTTCACAAAAAACGGCTTTTACCGCCACATCAGCTTTTGCTGCTCCACAATAGACATTAACTTCTGAGGGCGAGAGGGCGGCAATGGGCCAGAGCTGCTGGTTTCGCTGTGGCCGTCATTGATTTTCATAATCTGAAATACCTTCGGCGTATAGCCAAAGAGCTCATTGAAGCATTTTGAAAAATAGCTGAGGTTATGAAACCCAACCTTCGCCGCAGCTTCACTCACCGAAATCGAGCGCTGGGCCAGCAGAATACGGGCCTTGCACAGTCGGTACTGCCGCAGGTAGGTCTGAAAATTACAGGAAAAGTTCTCATGAAACAAGCGGCAGAAATAGCTGTGACTATACGAAATCTCCTGAGCCAAATCGCGGGAAGTCAAATCCGTATCATACTTATCTTCGATAATCTCCATAATCCGCACACCAAAGGAATGGGGCTCATTCTGTTTTACGAGGCTGACCAAAGACCCCCGATATTCCAATCGACCAACCAGACACATCAGCTCTCCCCGCACCATGAATTCCCAGCCGGTGGGATGCCTCTCACACTGTTGGAAAATTTCGTAGGCGATGTGATTCAGCAATTCAGCATCGGAACAAGAGTGATGAATCACTCGCTCCACATCCAACGCACCACTCCAAACCTGCTTGGAAAACGCCTCATCATTGAGCAGTGAAATGTCAAAGCAGAAGCAAAAATGGGCAAACCCTTCCCCCGGCATAATATCGCCGCTGTGGATGGAGTACGGAGGAATCAGCACAATATCGCCCTTGCTGACACGATAGATATTTTGGTCGATCACAACTTCTGCCGCACCACTGACAATCACGATCACTTCAAGCTCTCGATGATAGTGTACATTCATAAACGGCGTCGTACCCTCTGCCGGCGGAGTTACGATGGCATACGTTGCAATCGGCAGCTTTCTATAATGCATTTGGAAACTATTATCCAGCATCAAATCATCCCTTTTTGATTACTTAAGCCCAAGCATGTCAATACAGTGTTAAAAATAGAGAGTTAAGCGGTGGTTTTTCTATATCCTTATGGTACCATAAGAGTATCAGATGAACAAGCGCCGGTTCACCGGCATCGGAGGCTATTATGGAGTATTGTTCTTATGGCGATAATCGCTGGCAATTGGTCTGCGGTCAATTTAAGGGGCCGGAACAGCGTGCAGCAGAACTGTTATATGCTGGCGTTTCCAGCCACACCCCCTATATTCTCGTTGCTCGCACAGATGGGATCTGTCCGGACAAAGAGCAATACAACCTGCTTTTGGTCGGACTGCCCGAAAGCAATCCATTGATTGCTCAGTGCATAGACACCAGCGAGATTCCGGAGGACGGCTATCTGGTCGAGGTCAAAGTCAGTCCCTATGCAGCAGATCGTCAGGTGGCTGTCATCACCGGCAGCAGTCCGGCACAGGTCATTTGGGGTGTTTCCTACTTTCTGAATGACTATTTGCCTATGGCACGCAGACGCAAGGATCACATCCCCTATTTTCGGGCCTTATTTTCCGGCCCAATGCCAGAGCACAAGGCAAGGAAAAGTCCTGCCTTTGCCGAACGCGGTATCTGGACTTGGGGGCATTGCATCTACGATTATCAGAAATTTGCCCAGAATATGGCGCTTATGGGACTCAATGCCATCACTATTTGGAACGACTTTCCCCCGATCAACCTGCGGGATGTGGTGGATTGCTTCCACAGCTATGGCATCCGCGTCATTTTCGGCTACTCTTGGGGCTGGGACGAAGGCGTGTCCGTCAATTCTCCCGAGGAGCTGGAGCGTTGGAAGCAGCGTGTGATCGAGGACTATGCCAAGAATTACGCCAACGCCGGCGGCGACGGAATCTACTTCCAGACTTTTACGGAAACCGAACTGCAGGACATCGACGGTGTACCTATCGCTGACTCCGTGGTACATTGGGTCAACACCATCAGTGCTGCCATGCAGGAGCACTGGCCGGGGCTGGATATTCAGTTTGGCCTGCACGCCACCAGCGTGCGAAACCGTTTGGATATCATCAGCAAGGTCAATCCTTCCGTTCGCATCGTATGGGAGGACTGCGGCGCCTTCCCCTATTCCTATCTCTCCAGAGATGTAGAAAATTGGGAAGAAACCGTGGAATTTACCGACAAAATCCTGCAGCTGCGTCCCGGCTGTGGCTGTGGCGTTGTTCTAAAGGGACAGGTATGTTTGGACTGGAACCGGTTTGAACATCAGAAAGGCCCCTACATTCTCGGCCGTGAAAGCACGGAGAAGAGGCAGGCACTTCTGGCTCAGCGCCAGTCCCAGTGGCACGATGTACAGAGCTTTTGGATGAAGAATCTGGACATCGGCCGCCAAGTGATTCAGCACCTCCGCTCTGCTGCGGTTTACGACTTGGTGGAAGATGCTCTGCTGGAGGATGCCTGCTGGTTCCCGGTGGCACTCTACGCTCAGCTTCTCTGGACCCCTGACGATCCGGCAGAGGAGCTTTTGCAGCGAGTTGCCCAGCGGCCTTTCGTGACCTTCGCCTAAATAAATTTGTACTCAAGAGCGTACAGATGAATGAGCGCTCTTAAAAACAAGCAATGAAAGAGAGGAATTTTGTATGAACACCCTGCGTATCGTGCTGATTGCGGTCATATTCTTCGGCAGCATCGCTCTGATGATGACAAAGAAGCTTCCTGCAATCCTCGCCCTCCCCATGATCGGTATTCTGGTAGCAGCAGTTGCCGGAGTTCCCTTTATGACTCCCTTGGAAGAAGGAGGCCAAACCATCTGTGGTTTCGTCATCGGAGCAGGCTCTGCCCGCTTAGCCAGCACCATTATTGTGACGATTTTCGGTGCAATCTTCGCAAAAGTGATTGAAAAACAAGGCATTGCCAAGTCCATCATTCACAAGGCTGCCGAGTTGGCCGGTGATAAGCCCCTGGCCATGGCCTTCGCTCTGACCGCCGCCATCATCGTGATCTTTGTTGGCATGAGCGGCGCCGGCCCCGTCATCATGGTTTGCACCATCGCAATCCCCCTGATGCTCTCCGCCGGTATTGCCCCCGTTGTGGCAGCCAGCTTGGTCCTGCTGGGTTTGACGGTTGGCTTGATGATCAATGTGTCCCAGTATCAGATGTACATTGACACTCTGGGGCTCTCTCTGGAGCAGGTTCAGCATATGAGTCTGGTTCTGGCCGGTATTGGCGTGGTTCTGACGATCGTGTACATTCTGGTCAAGGTGAAGCGCTCTCCTGTGAGAAGCTCTTGGGCCATGCCTACGCAGGAAAAGCCTGCCGCAAAGGTCAACCCCGTCGCCCTTTTGATGCCCCTGCTGCCCTTTATTCTGGTGTTCTTCTTTAAGATCGATGCACTTACCAGCCTGATGATCTCCATTCTCGTGACTGTTCTGATCACCACCCCCAAGCAGACCATTCAGGTGCTCTCCTCCTGTGTCATCGAGGGCACGAAAGACGTCGCCGCCGTCATCGGTCTGATGATCGGCATCGGCATCCTGCTCAACGGCGTCACTGCCACCGCTACCATCGAGCTCATCCAGCCTGTGGTCGCCGCTGTGATGCCCTCCTCCCCTGTGACCTATGTGCTCTTCTTCGCCATCCTGTCCCCCTTGGCCCTGTATCGTGGCCCTCTGAACATGGCTGGCCTTGGCAGCGGCATCGCTACCATTATGCTGAGCACTGGCGGCATGAATCCTTTTGCGGTCGGTACCGCACTGCGCTGCACCACCTTCGTGCAGTGTGCCTCTGACCCCACCAACACTCAGAACGTGATCTGCGCCGATTTCGCTCATGTGGATGTCAATGATGTCCTGAAATCCACCCTGCCCATCACCATGCTGATGTGTCTGGCCGGTCTGATTTATGGTGCAATCTGCATCTTTTAATGGTAAACTTTAAATAACCCGTTGATCCGCGCTTCGCGAGACCCTATTCGCGGAGCGCGGACTTTTTGAAAGGAAGTGTACTCCATGAGCACAAAGGTGCGTATCGGAATTGATGTTGGCGGCACTTTTACCGATGCTGTCGTTATTGATGACTCCACCCACGAAGTAATTGCAAAAGCAAAAATCCCGACGACACACAACTCTGAATTGGGTGTGGCCGAAGGTATTGTGACTGCAATCAACAAGCTGATGAGCGAAAATCACATCTCTCCGGAGGATGTTGTTTTTATTGCACACGGCACTACACAGGCTACCAACGCACTTTTGGAAGGCGATGTCGCTAAGGTCGGCATTGTCGGCATGGGCGCCGGTATTGAGGGAAAGCGTGCTCGTACCGAAACCCAGATCGGCAACATCGAGCTGGCTCCGGGGCGCTTTCTCCACACGGAGCACCGCTTTATTGATTCTGCCCACACCTCTGACGAGCAGATCACTGCAGCCATTCGTGAGCTGAAGCAGGCCGGCGCTCAGGTCATCGTCGCCTCTGAGGCCTATTCCGTCGATGATCCCACCAACGAAAAGCGCATTATCCAGCTTGCCGACAAGGAATCCCTGCCCGCAACCGGCGGCTATGAGATTTCCCAGCTTTACGGCTTGCTGGCACGCACCCGCACCGCATCCGTCAACGGCGCTCTGATTCCCAAAATGATGGAAACTGCCAACCTGACCCAGAGCAGTGTCAGCAAGGCCAACATTCACAAGCCCTTGATGATTATGCGCTGTGACGGCGGTGTTATGAGTGTGGATGAGATGCGGAAGCGTCCGATCCTCACCATGCTCTCCGGCTTGGCTGCCGGTGTGGCAGGCGCACTGATGTATGAAAAGGTGACCGACGGCATCTTCTTGGAAATCGGCGGCACCTCCATCGACATTTCCGTTATCAAGGACGGTCGTGTCATGATTAAAAACGCACAGGTCGGCGGAAACAACCTGTACCTCTCCTCCCTCGATGTCCGCACACTGGGCATCGCCGGAGGCAGTATGCTGATGGTCAAAAACAACACGCTGTCCGATGTAGGCCCCCGCAGCGCTCACATTGCCGGCCTTCCCTATGAGGTATTCACTGAAACCTCGGACATTGAAGAACCTCGTGTGGAGCTGATTGCCCCCTGCCACGATGATCCGGAGGTCTATGTGTCGGTGGTCTGCAAGAACGGCAAGCGCTTTGCTCTGACTTTGGCCGGTGCTGCCAACATTCTCGGCTATGTACCGGAGGACGACTATGCGTCCGGCAATGTGGAGGCTGCCCGCCTTGCATGGCAGCCCTTGGCTGATATGCTTGGTCTTTCCATTGAAGATACCTGCACCAAGGCAATGGATTTGGCCTGTGACAAGGTGTCCCGCTTGGTAAGTCAGCTCATTGAGGACTATCATCTGAACCGCAGCCTCATTTATCTGGTGGGCGGTGGTGGTTCCGCCTCTGTCATCACGCCCTATCTGGGCAAAAAGATGGGTATGAACACCCGCATCGCCAAGAATGCCCCCTATATTTCCACCATCGGCGTGGCTATGGCCATGGTCACCGAGCGATTAGAGCGCAATATCGTGAATCCTACCCCGGATGACATTCGCCGAATCCGTAACGATGTGACGGAAATGGTGGTTCGTGCCGGAGCCAATCCGGACACCGTTGAGGTCGCCGTGGAAATCGACAGCCAGAAAAACATTCTGCGTGCGGTTGCCAGCGGCTCCACGGAACTGCGGGCCAAAAATTTGAAGGCAGAAAAGCTGACCTCCGAACAGCTGAAAGCCGTCGCCATCCAGAGTGTGGCCGGCGACAATGTCACCGCCGAGGAGCTGGCCCATGTGGGCGCATGGCACGCCTTTGCCGTAACGCAGACCAAGGCAGCCCTCTTCGGGCTGCTGAAAAAGAAAACCACCCTCATCCGCATGATTGACGAGGACGGCGTCATCCGCCTGCAGAAAGACAAAGCAGATGTGCTGGCAACCACCAAGGGCGCACTGGCTGCCCAGATGCCGGATTTTGTCGACTCCATGACGACCTACAACGACGGCGGCGCAATGCTACCCCAGTGCTATCTCTATGTGCGCCACAAACAGATCGACCTGAGCGGCGTTATGGAAAAAGAAAACCTGATGTCGCTTGCCGCGCTGGAACTGGAGTTCATTGAAGAGGCCGAGCCGGTTCTTATGGTCGCAGCTAAGAACTGACTATGGAACACGCTGAATTTCCGCAAATCTCCCCGGAAACCTTTGCCTATTGGGAGCTGAAAGAAGATCCTTCCTACCCCCGCATCCCAAAAGAGGAACGACTCCGGCTCATTCGCGCCGGTATCGATGCCGGTGAGCGAATGGCGGACGCATATCGGGCAGAGGATCTGGAACGACTCATGAAAGAGGATGGCGTTGTCCTGCATCGCTTCACAGAACCATCCCCAATCGGCATACACGCTCAAATTCAATACGGCGACGGGGTAAAAAGCGTGGACCTCTTTCCGGAAACAGCTAAGCAGTTAGAAGCTGTCATGCACAGTACGCCCTATCCCTATTCTGCAAGGCAATTTGAACAGATGTTTCTCGCCCATGAGTTTTATCATTGGCTGGAATACAGCGGCCGCACTCCCCTGCGGGCCGGCATTAAGCCCCTTCGGCACAAGCTGTTCGGCCTGATTCCCCACCATTTTACCCCCTGCCGACTCAGCGAAATCGCGGCTCACGCATTCACAAACCGGTTTTGCCGGCTGCCATTTGACTCCAGACTGCCTGATTATCTGATCCTGTACGAGGAGATGGGAAAAAGCCGCAGTGAGGTCTATGACGAACTGCGAACCATGCAGGCACAGTATCAGGCAGAGTGCCTATAACAGAGAAAGAAGGTATTTCTCATGAATCAATCTACTATCATCTATCATGACCACGAAATCCCTCTTTTGGGACTTTGGGACACCGTAGTCGTTGGTGCCGGAGCCGCAGGCTCAGCGGCAGCCATTGCTTCGGCACGCAAAGGCTGCAAAACACTTCTTGTGGATAAAAGCATCCACATGGGCGGCACCGCAGTCAATGCGCTCGTCACCCCCATGATGATGTCCTATACCGGTCACCGCTCCATCTTTTTTGACATTGAACAGAATCTTCGCAGTCAAGGGCTTACCACCCGTGATGAGCTGGACAGCGGTTTGCTGTGGTTCACCCCGGAAGCCCTGTCCAACGCACTGGAAACACTGTATTTGGATGCCGGCGGAGAAGTGCTTTATGATGCTGTCCTCAGCGACTGTATGCTAGACGGCGAGAAAATCCAGTACCTCGTGCTGACAACGGTACAGGGCCTTGTCGCGGTCGGCGGACAGCAGTTTGTCGATGCCAGCGGCGACGCTGTCCTTGCCAGAATCTCCGGTGCCCCTGTTTCTCACGGGGACGAAAACGGCAATGACCAGATCAGCAGCCTTCGCTTTGAGATGGGCGGCATTGATGTGGATAAGTACCGTGCCTACTGCATGAGTTTGGGGGACACTTACTCCAAATTTCCCCACGGTTATTTCTATGAAGCGGCTATGGTCGGAGGCAGAAACTTCGTCCTCGAGCCCTTGTTCCAGCAGGGCATTCAAGATGGTGTGCTGAAGCCGGAGGACTTGCGGTATTTCCAGAGCTTCTCTCTGCCCAACAAGCCGGGCTGTCTTTCCTTCAACTGCCCCCATCTGGGCACATTGAAGGACAACACCAACGCCTTGGAGCGTTCTCGGGCAATCACGCAAGGCCACGCCATGATCGGTCGCCTGACCAAGTTCCTGCAGCTCTATATGCCCGGCTTTGAACACGCTTATCTGATGAGTGAGGCGTCTATGCTGGGCGTCCGTGAGTCCTACCGACTGGAAGGGTGCTACATTCTGAACGAAAACGACCACCTCAGCCGTGCAAGATTCCCCGATGCAGTGGCTCGCGGCGACTGGTACATTGATGTGCATTCCGCATCCAAAGGCCTTTGCCACCAAAACCGTTATGAGGTCGGAGAGTACTACGAGATCCCCTATCGAGCCATGGTGTGTGCAGAAATCCCCAACCTCATTGTGGCCGGGCGCTGCATCTCCACCACCTTCCTGATGCAGGCCAGCGTCCGCATCATCCCGACTTGTATTGATATGGGTCAGGCCGCCGGCGAAGCCTGTGCCTTTGCACAGCGTTCCGACCTTGCTCTGAATACACTTGATGGCGCCAAATTGCGTCAGTGGGCGGATGATCCCTT
>JAHHSJ010000025.1 GCA_020025295.1 Oscillospiraceae bacterium
GGCTGCGGTGGCTGTGGCGGCTGCGGCAACAACTGCGGCGGCTGCTAAACGCACAGAAAACCGGCGTGACTTCGGTCACGCCGGTTTTTTCAATTTCCAGAGCAAAAAAACGCCCCGAACCAATGGTTCGGGGCGTTGTATCTGGGGTTAAATGCAGGCTCTTACTCGTCCTTCTCGGCGTCGTAAGCCACAGCACGGCGGGTAGCGGTGGAACCGGTCACCAGAGCACGGAAGTGATCGTGGGACTCCTTGATCTCACCATAAGCCTCAGCCACGGCGTCCTCGGTGCGGCGCAGAGCGTCTGCGCAGTACTCGTTGGCGGCACGCTTCAGGCCCTCGGCACGGTCGGTAGCGGCGTCGGTGACGCTGCGGGCCTCATCATTGGCCTGCGTAAGAATCTCGGTTGCACGAGCCTTAGCGGTGCGGATTGCCTCCTCGGCAGCTGCACGGGCCTGACGGACGGTCTCGTTCTCATCCACCATGCGCTGTGCCTGAGCACGGGCCTGCTGGATAATGCGGTCGGCCTCCTTCTGAGCATCGCCCAGCACCTGATCCCGGGTCTGCATGATCTTGAATGCCTCGCCCAGCTCCACAGGGAAGCGGTTGCGGATGCTGTCCAGCAGATCCAGCGCGCCGTTGCGATCCAGCTTGCAATCACTGCTGAAGGGAATTGCCTTCGCGTCATCAATCATCTCATAGAGTTCGTCCAGCATCTCATCAACGCCGTTGGTATTAACCTTTGCCATAACACTCATCCTTTCATCGCCGTCCCCTCAGGACTGGCTTTTCTGTAAATACTCATCCATCTTTTTCTGGACATCCTCCGTAATTTCAGCCGGCACATATCCTTCCAGACTCACATGGTAGCGGGCCATCTCCTTGGCCACGCTGGAGCTGAGGTAGGTGAAGTTCTGCCGTGCAGGCAAAAACATGGTATCCAGATTCGGGTTCAGCTTGCGGTTGATCAGCGCCATCTGACATTCCTTTTCATAGTCAGACACCGCACGAAGGCCCTTCACCACCACGGTGGCATTGCGCTTTCTCGCATACTCGCTGAGCAGGTCACGCCAGCAATCCACCTCCACATTGGGGATGCCTGCCGTCACTCGCCGAACCAGCTCCACCCGTTCCTCGGGCAGAAAAAGTCCGTGTTTCTCGGAGTTGATCATCACACACACGATCAGATGGTCAAACTGCCGCGCCGCACGCTTGATAATGTCCAGATGACCCAAAGTCACCGGATCGAAGCTGCCGGGATAAATGGCCGTACTCATAAATCAGACTTCCTTTCGGTAGATCGTGATCTTGATTCGACCATACCTGTATTCCCGCCCCTTTCGATAGGGAGCGCTTAATTCCGGCAGAACCTGATCTGTCGGACTTTCGCAAATTATTATACCATTTTCAGATAACATGTCAATCTCAGCAAGCTTTTTGAGTGCATTTTCCAGCAATTCCCCTCCGTAGGGCGGGTCCAGAAAAACCAGATGATAGGGCACGGTGACAGTGGACAAGAAGCCCATGGAGTCCCCCTGCACCACCTTGGCCCGCTCCGACAGATCGCACTGCTTCAGATTGGCTCGGATCAGCTGCACCGCATCCCGGCGCTGATCCACAAAGGTGCAGCTTTCCGCACCCCGGCTGAGGGCCTCGATGCCCAACTGACCCGTGCCGCCGAACAGGTCCAGCACCCGGCGGCCCTCAATGTCAAACTGAATGATATTAAAAATGGACTCCTTCACCTGATCGGTGGTGGGTCGGGTCTCCATGCCCTGAAGCTGCAGCAGTCTGCGGCCTCGTGCTGTTCCTGAAATCACTCGCATCGTATTATTCCTCCTGATGGAAGTATTGGTATATCGTTTCGCCTGTGGCCTTACCCACCACTTCTCCCAACTGGGCAGCCGTGGCGGCCTTGATGGCCTTCAGGCTCTTAAATTGCTTCAGCAGCTGCGATTTCCGGGCCGGTCCGATTCCCGGTACCCGGTCCAGTTCCGACGCCTTGGCGCTCTTCTGGTGGCTCTTATGATGGAATTCAATGGCGCTGCGGTGCGTTTCCTCCTGCATCCGGCCAATGAGGGCAAACAGGGCAGGATTGGACTGAATTCCGATTTCCCGTCCGTCCGGTGCTACCAGCGCACGGGTGCGGTGGCGGTCGTCCTTCACCATGCCGAACACGGGAATATCAATTCCCAGCTCCTCCAGCACCCGGACGGCAATGGTCACCTGACCCAGACCGCCGTCCATCAAGATGACATCCGGCAGCACACCGAAGTTGGCGTCCCCGTCCAGATAGCGGCGAAACCGCCGCCGCAGCACCTGATCCATGGAGGCATAGTCGTCCGGTGTGTCCATATCCCGGAGCTTGTAGTAACGGTACTCCCGTTTCAGCGGCCGTCCGTCATAAAACACCGTCTGAGCCGCCACAATGTCCGCTGCGCCGGTGTTGGAAATGTCATAAGACTCGGTACGGTGGGGTGTCTTTTCCAGCCCCAGCAGCTGTCCTAATATCTGCATCAGGCGGTTTTCCCGTTCCTCCCGGCTGGTGGCACGCTCGGCCTCGTCGGCGGCATTCTGCTGTGCCAGACGGATCATCTCCGCCTTTTTCCCGCGCTGGGGCACCAGTACCTGCACCTTGCGGCCTGCGGCCTGCGTGAACATGGTCTGAAGCTCCTCCTGATCCTCCACTTCCCAAGGAAGGAAAATGCCCTTGGGGAGGTTTCCTCTGCCGCCGTAGAACTGCTTGACCAGAGCAGACAAAATCTCGCCCCGGTCCTCCTCCATGGGAGTGGGGAAAATCTCCGTGTCCCGCCCGGCCAGATCGCCGGCCAGATAGTGCAGCGCTACAAAGCAGCTTTTCGCTTCGCCCAGATACAATCCGCACACATCCACATCCGCCCGGAGGGATGCCACCACCTTCTGCCGCTTTCCCAGCAGACGGATGGCCTTGATGCGATCCCGGTACTCCGCCGCCGCTTCAAACCGCAGTTCCTCCGATGCGTTCAGCATCTGCGCTTCCAGCTGCTCCTCCACCGAGGCGAAATCGCCTTCCAAGAGGCGCACCGCCTGATGGATGCGCTCCTGATAGGCTTCCTGGGTCATTTCCGGTCGGCACCAGCCGTCGCAGATGCCCATATGGTGGTTCAGGCAGGGGCGGTCCTTTCCAATATCTCTGGGAAACACCCGTTTGCAGGTGGGCAGGTGCAGCGCTTGGGAAATGGCGTCCAAAATCTCGTAGGTTTCCCCACGGCTGCCGTAAGGGCCGAAGTAGCGTGCCCCGTCCCCTGCTGTTTTTCCCACCAGCTTGAACCGGGGGTAGGGCGAAGCCGCATCCAGCCGCACATAGGGATAGCCCTTGTCATCCTTGAGCAGGATGTTGTACTTGGGCTTATGGCGTTTGATGAGGGAACATTCCAGCACCAACGCCTCAAACTCCGTGTCCGCAAGAATGACATCAAAGTGGTCGATCTGGCTGACCATGGCCCGGGTTTTTTCCGTATGACTGGCCAAATCCAGAAAATACTGGCTGACCCGGTTCCGGAGCGCCTTGGCTTTGCCCACATAGATGACCTCATTGTGGACATCCATCATAATATACACACCGGGATGGAGGGGCAGGGAATGCGCCTTATCCTTCAGTTCTTCCTTTGTCATTGCCCACACCTTCCCTTCCATTCCAAGAGAAAAAAAGCGCCGCAGTGCTGCGGCGCTTTTGCTCTTTGGGGTGATCAGACAGCGGCCTGACTGGAGACAAGCTTCTCCAGAGCATCCAAAGCCTCAACCTCATCCACTCCGTCGGCGATCAGGGAGATCGTGCTACCATCCATGATGCCCATGGAGAGCACGCCCAGCAGACTTTTCGCGTTCACACGACGCTCGTCCTTTTCGACCCAGATAGAACTCTTAAATTCGTTGGCTTTCTGAATGAAAAAAGTAGCAGGACGCGCAAACAGACCGACGTTGTTGTTCACAACAGCCTCTCTTACCGTCATAAGGATACTCCTCCCAAATATATAATTCTTCTCCTAAAAGGATATCAAAACCATGCCGTTTCTGCAATGTCAAAATCACCAAAAATCACAGGCTGAACCGATGCTTTCATGCAGAATTGACCAATGCAGTCTCCATTTTACCGATACTTATTTCAACTCCACCACGGTGACGCCGTCCTCGCCCTCGCCGAAGTGTCCGGGGCGGTAGGTTTTGACATATTTACTGCTTTTCAGATGCCGCCGCACCGCATTGCGCAGAGCGCCGGTTCCCTTGCCGTGAATGATGGTGACACTCTTCAAATGGGCCAGCAGCGCATCGTCCAGATAGCGGTCCACCATGTCCAGTGCTTCATCGCTCATCAGGCCCCGGAGGTCCAGCTCCGGCTTCACACCGGCAGCACGAATCCGAGTCACCGCACGGCTGGTCTGGCGCTGACGCTCCTTCTTGGCTCTCGCCTTGGCGTCCTCCACCACACGGACTTCCTCCTGCTTGGCGGTGATCTTCAAAATGCCCGCCTGCAGCTGGAGCGTACCGTCCCGATGGACGGAAATCACCTCGGCCTGTGTGCCCATCTTCACCAGCTCCACCACATCACCGGCCACCGCAGGTCGGGTGGAGGGCGGAACCTCCTGAGGCTGCTGGGCTCTGGCCTTCGACTCCGTTTCGTTGATGAGTCGGCGGACCTCCGTCCGCTGACGGTTGACCTCTTGGAAATTCTGGCTCTTCTTGGCCTGCTTGCGCATCTCGTTCAGCTCATTGAACACCAGCTCGCTCATCTCACGGGCTTCCCGGATAATGGCTTCCGCATCGGCCCGGGCCTGCTTCATGGCCTTCTCCCGCTCCTCTTCCAGACGGCGGCGATAGTCCCGGGCAGCATCCGAGTCCTTCTTGGTCAGCTGACGCAGACGGGCAGCCTCCAGCCGTTCCTCTTCCAGCGCACGGCGCTGCTGCTCCAACTGAGCGATGACATCCTCAAAGCGGATGTTCTCCTCACTCATGTGGGTGTTTGCCTTTTCAATGATATGTTCCGGCAGTCCCAGCCGCTTGGAAATGGCAAAGGCATTGGACTTGCCCGGCACACCGATCAGCAGACGATAGGTGGGGCGCAGCGACTCCACATCGAACTCACAGCAGGCGTTTTCCACACCCTCTGTGGTCATAGCGTAGAGCTTCAGCTCCGCATAGTGGGTAGTGGCGCACACCTTGCTGCCGATGGAGCGGCTTTCCTCGATGATGGCCTCCGCCAGAGCCGCACCCTCCACCGGGTCAGTGCCGGCACCCAGCTCGTCATAGAGAATCAAAGTGCGGTCGTCCGCCTGCTCCAGAATCTTGACGATATTGGTCATATGGGCGGAGAAGGTGGACAGGGACTGTTCGATGGACTGTTCGTCACCGATGTCACTGAGCACCTGAGAGAACACGGAGAAATAACTGTCGTCCCCCACCGGGATGTGCAGACCGCACTGGGCCATGGCCGTCAGCAGTCCGGCGGTTTTCAATGTGACCGTCTTGCCGCCGGTATTGGGACCGGTAATCACCAGCGTATCAAAGCGCTCTCCCAACTCCAGATCAATGGGAACTGCCTTTTTCGGGTCCAGCAGCGGATGGCGTGCCTTCCGGAACCGGAAGCCGCCGTTGTTCTCCAGACGGGGAGCGCAGCAATTCAGTCGGTAGGACAGCTTGCCGCGGGCAAAGATGGCATCCAGTTCCACCAGCAGGCTGTAATTCTGGCGAATCATCTCCTGCTCCGAAGCGCAGGCGGCAGACAGGGCACGCAAAATGCGCTCGATCTCCTTCTCCTCCGCTGCCAGCAGCTCCCGCAGCTCGTTATTGGCCTTCACCGCCCCCATAGGCTCAATGAAGTAAGTAGAGCCGGTGGCGGACACATCATGCACCAGACCCGGCACCATGGAGCGGTACTCCGCCTTGACGGGCACCACAAAGCGGTCGGAGCGGATGGTGATAATGGATTCCTGCAAATACTTGCTGGCCTGAGAAGAAATCAGCTTTTGCAGCACCTCTCTGGCCTTGCCGGAGGTGGTACGGATATGCCGGCGGATGTCCGCCAGCGCCGGGCTTGCCGTATCGGCAATCTCCTCCTCCGAGAGGATGGAGCCGGTAATCTGATCCTCCAGCACCCGATCCGGGGTGAGAGAGCGAAACAACGGACGCAGGCAATTGGTGCCTTCGGCGTTATCACAGTAGCTGCTCACGGTGCGGGTGGTACGGAGCACGGCAGCGATGTCCAGCAGCTCCCGGGGATTCAGTGCGCCGCCACGGTCCGCCCGGTGCAGGGAGGCTGCCACCGGCTTGATACCGGCAAAGGCCGGGGTGCCGTAGCGATCCATCATATCCCGGGCGGCGGTGGTTTCCTCCATGAGCCGAGCCACAGTTCGGGCATCGTCACAGGGACGGATCTCCATCGCCCGCTCCTTGGCCTCCAGTGTCACACACTGGGCGGCCAGCTTCTCCAGCACTCTGGGAAATTCCAGCGTGCGGAGAGATTTTTCATACAATTCATTCATATAAACTCCCCTTCCTTCGGAGAGAACGGTAGTTCGGTTCTTACAGTGCCATCTGCTTATAAAAATCCAGTGTGCGGAAGCCTCGCTCCAGCTGGGTCAGCACATAGGCTTCGGTGACTGCCGCCATCTGTTCCAAATCCTCCTGCGGAATACGGAAGGAGAACAGCCGCCGCTCGTCGCCGCTGACCACATAGCGCATGGCATCCAGCGCCGCCCGGCTCAGGGGCATCGAAATGCCCGGACCAAGCGCACCCCGGCACTTCGGGCAGTGAATGACGCCCTGATTCAAATGGAACCGAGGCTCCGGATTGGGCTCACCGCACACGGCGCAGCCGCTGAGGTCTGGCTCATAGCCGGCCAGCGCCATCATTTTCAGTTCAAAGGCCGCCTTGATTTGCAGACAGGGCTTGTCCAATTCATCCAGTGCGTAGAGGGAATTGAGCAGCAGCCGCAAAATCTCCGGCGCCGGCAGGTCCTCCACCGTCAGGCACTCGGTCAGCTCCGCAAACCAGCTGGCGAGGGACAGCTTATCCAGATTGCTCCGAACCTTCCGCCACTCCCGCAGCACATCCCCCTCCTTGAGACTCCAGCGGTCCCGGTACTCGTAGAGGGTCAGCTCCGAATAGCACAGCAGCTGGCTGGAGGCGGCAATGGCACTGTTTTTTCTGCGGCAGCCTCTGGCATTGAGGGTCAGTTTGCCCCCATCCCGGGTCAGCACGGTGAGGATTTTGTCGGATTCCTTATAATTCACTTCCCGCAGCACGATCCCCGTGGTGGTCATATGCATATGGCACTCATCCTCGTTCTATGTACCGCAGGGCATCAGCGCTGCGGTTGTTGTTCCTCGTTCTCCTGCTCCCGGCGGTGCTCCATACAGCTATACACATAGGCCTGAGGCATCCCGGTAATCAGGAACAGGCGAAACGCCTGCTCAGAGTCCAGTTCCATGCCGATTCCTCCTCCCCGTTTAGGGTTTGAAGAATGCGGCAGCGGCATACTGGAAAAGTTTTGTATCAGTCGTCCTCGCGATAGCCCATGTTATGGACTCCGGCCATGCTGTCACGCCAGTTCTCCTTGACCTTGACCCAAGTCTGGAGGAACACCTTCGTTCCCATAAACCGCTCCATGTCCTTGCGTGCCAGCGTGGACACCTTCTTCAGCATGGAGCCGCCCTTGCCGATGATAATGCCCTTGTGGCTGGTCTTTTCGCAGAAAATGGTGGCGTCCACATCAATAATTTCGTTGTCACGCTCAGAGAAACGGGTGATTTCCACCGCCGTGCCATGGGGAATCTCCTTGTCCAGACAATAGAGCAGCTTTTCCCGCAGAATCTCTGCCATCACCTGACGCTCCGGCTGGTCGGTGGTCATGTCGTCGGGGAACAGCTGGGGGCCTTCCGGCAGGAACTCCGTCAGCAGGTCCAGCAGCTCCTCCACGCCGTCCTTCTCCTTGGCGGAGATGGGCACGATGGACTGGAACTCATGGACAGCGGAATAGGCGGCAATCACTTCCAGCAGCTTTTCCTTGTTCTCCAGCTCATCCACCTTATTGATGACCAGAACGGCAGGCAGCTTCAGCGCCTTGATGCACTGAATGAGTTCCATCTCAGGCTCGCCCACATGGGCAATCGGTTCCACCACCAGCAGCACGGCATCCACATCCGCCACGCTGGCTTTCACCACGCCCACCATATACTCGCCCAGACGGTTGCGAGCCTTATGCAGACCGGGGGTGTCCAAAAACACAAACTGATTCTCGCCCCGGGTGACGATGCCGCTGATGCGGTTACGCGTGGTCTGGGGCTTATTGGAAACAATGGCGATCTTCTCCCCCACAAAGGCGTTGAGCAGGGTGGATTTACCCACATTGGGGCGGCCGCACAGGGTAATCATACCGGAATGGGTAATATTCATAAGTAGTTCCTCAATTCTCTTTCTGGCTCTGGACCAGTTCTTTTTGTTTTAGTTCACGATAGCTGGTGCGTACAAACACCGTAAAGCAGGTCAGTGCGGAAATGGTGTCCGCAATCGGCTCTGCCGCAAAGATACCGGTGACACCGAAGCCCACATGGGGCAGAATAAAAATCAGCGGAATCAGCAAAAATACCTTGCGGAACAGGGCGAAGAAGGTAGCCTTCTTTGCCTCACCCAACGCCACAAAGGTGTTCTGGCTGGCGCCTTGGAGGGTGAAAGCGAACTGCATCAGGAAGTAGATGCGAAGCATGGGCACTGCCGTTTCCAACAAGGTGGGATCGTCATTGAAAATGGCGATAAACCGGGGCATAAACAGCTGCAGTACAATCCAGATGACCACGCCGTAGCCCAGACAGAGGCTCGTCAACACCCGATAGCACTGACGCACCCGGGCATAGTTCCCGGCGCCGTAATTGTAGCCGGTCACCGGCTGAGCGCCCTGTCCAAGGCCTCCGGTCACCATAAACACGATCTGACCGATGGAGGCGCCCACCGTCATGGTGGTCACATAGAGGTCGCCGCCGAATTTGGCCAGATTGGCGCTGAACACGGCAGTAAGCGCACTCTCCGTGATCTGCATGATGAAGCTGGACACGCCCAAGCCGCAGATACGGCCCATGGTGGGCCAATTGGGCTTGAGATAGCACCGGCGCACCCGCATCTGGTTGCGCTTGCACTTCCAGAAGAACCACAGCACCCAAAGACAGGACACACACTGGGAAAGCACCGTTGCTATGGCGGCGCCGGCAATACCCATGTCCAAAACGAAGATAAAGACCGGGTCCAGCACCAAGTTGCACACAGCGCCCACCGCCACAGTCACCATGCCCGTTCCGGTAAAGCCCTGCGCATTGATAAAGGGGTTCAGGCCCAGCGTCAGCATCACCGGAAGGCTGCCCATCAGGTAGATGCGGATATACTGGTCTGCATAGGCATAGGTTGCGTCACTTGCGCCGAATAAATACAGCACCGGCTCCCGGAACAGGTAGCAAATCAGCGGCACCACAATGCCCAGTGCCACCAGCGCTGTGACGGAATTGCCCAGCACACGCTCGGCTCCGTCCTGATCCTGATGACCTCGCAAAATAGAGCTAAGAGGTGCGCCGCCGTAGCCGATCAGGGCGGAAAAGGCGGACACCGCCGTCACAATGGGCAGACACAGGCCGATACCGGTGAGAGCGACCTGTCCCACACCGGGCATATGCCCGATGTAGATACGGTCTACAATCGAATAAAGCGTATTTACCAGCTGAGCAATAATAATGGGAATGGACAGCTTCAAAATCAGCTTTAATACGCTGCCCTTGGAAAAATCATGTTCCATCGCTTACTCCCGGGTGATGCCAAGCTCGTTCAAAATAGCCTCTTCCCGGCCGCGCATCTGAGCCTTTTGCGGACCCTCGTCCATGTGGTCATAGCCCAGCAGATGAAGCACCGAATGGACGGCGAGGTAGCAAAGCTCCCGCTCCTCACTGTGACCGAACTCCTTGGCCTGAGCACGGCAGCGCTCCAGCGAGATGACCATATCGCCCAGCGGCGTCCGTCCCGTGGCCGGGTCTGCGTCCCGGTCGTCCACCGGCGGCTCTCCCGGCACATACTCGAACATGGGGAAGCTCAGCACATCCGTAGCCCGGTCGATGTCCCGCTGCTCCAGATTGATCTGGTGGATGCTCTCGTCATCCGTCAAGAGCACATCCACCTCACAGGGGGTGCCCACACCCTCCGCTTCCAGTGCAAAGGTAATTACATTCTTCAGCAGCGGCGCAAAGGGGATTTCCTCCTCCAGCTCCGACTCAATGATAATATCATGGTTCATGGTTATCGTCTTCCTCCCCGCTCCTGCGGTTTTTTCTGATGAGTTCCGGAATCTTTTTCATAAGCGGCAATAATTCGCTGCACCAGCACATGACGCACCACATCCTGGGCGTTCAATCGGCAGATGGCAATATCTTCCACATCCTTCAGCACTCGCATGGCTTCCTTCAGGCCGGACACGGTCTCTCCGGGCAGGTCGATCTGAGTGATGTCGCCGGTGATGACGATTTTGGAGCCAAAGCCCAGTCGGGTCAGGAACATCTTCATCTGCTCCCGGGAGGTGTTCTGAGCCTCGTCCAGAATGATAAAGCTGTCATCCAGCGTCCGTCCACGCATATAAGCCAGCGGCGCCACCTCGATATTGCCCCGCTCCACATACTTCTGATAGGTCTCCGGGCCCAGCATTTCAAACAGGGCGTCGTACAGAGGACGGAGATAGGGGTCCACCTTGCTCTGGAGATCACCGGGCAGAAAACCCAGCCGCTCACCAGCTTCCACCGCCGGACGGGTCAGAATGATGCGGTTGACCTCTCTGGCACGGAAGGCAGCCACCGCCTGTGCCACGGCAAGGTAGGTCTTGCCGGTGCCGGCAGGGCCGACGCCCAGCGTCACCACATTCTTTTTGATGGCTTCCACATACTTCTTCTGTCCCACGGTCTTGGCCTTGATGGGCTTGCCGTTGGCGGTGACGCAAATCACATCCCGGGCAAGCTCCGGGATTTTTTCCTCACTGCCGGCATGGACCAGCTGAAGCACATAGCGCACATTCTGCTCACCGATGGCCTCACCCCGCTGGGAAAGCTCCAGCAGGCCCTGAATGGCCCGCACCGCCAGCATCACCTGCTCCGCTTCGCCGGAAACCTTGATGCCGCCGTCCCGATTGGTCACATGGACATCCAGATCCTGCTCCACCAGACGCATATTTTCATCAAAGGCGCCAAACAGGTTGGCCACCTCTTCCATTCGATCCAAACTGATGATCTGTTCTATCAAATGATTCATCTCCAATAGGTGTATTTGTTTCATTCCCTCTGAGCCGGTTCCTCCCGGCGGGCAATCTGTTCCCGACACCGGGCGGTGAGGGTCACCGTCAGTGCGCCGTTCTCCGTTTCCACCGACCAGTGCTGATCCAGCACCGCTCCGCCTTCCCCGATGCGTTCCCGCAGCTGTGCTTCCAGCAGCGTCCGCAGGTAGCGTTCCGCAGAGTCCGGCTCTGCCTGCAACGCCACGGGGCGATATTCCCGACAGGTACGACGCACCCATCCAAAGGGAAGCTTTTCCCCTTCGGATATGGATATACTCCAAGTCTTTTCTATTTTATCATAATATGTAAAGGGTTGAAACGCCTTTGGAGAAATTTTGAAGCCTTTTCCCAGCAACCGCACCTCGTACTCCGTCCGCTCCGCTCCGGTGTACTCCTTGCCCATCGTATCCAAAGGGGTCGTCACCTGACACACCTCGGTCACTTCCGCCCACACCTGACCCTTGGCCGCCACCGCATAGGTTTCCGTTGCCGGCAGGTCGGGCATCTTTTCCACAGGCACGGTACCGGAAATCAGCACATCCCCGGCGCTGACTTCCGCTCCCTCCTCCACCAGCGGATCGCCGGCCTGAGGCAGCACCGTCAGTACGGTGCCGGATTTCTCCGCCACAAGGTCAATGGCTTCTCCCACCGGCTCCAGCTCCGGGGGCAGCTGCGCTTCCCGCACCACGATCTCCGCCCGAACGCCCCGAATGTTCACCGACAAAAATCCCAGCTCTTCCATCCGCATCAGCATCCGATTGGAGATTTTCCGCTCGTCCACCGCCGGTCCGTACACCCCGGGGTACATTCCGCACTCCCGGAGCTCCGACAAAATGACGCTGTCCGGCACGGTCGTATTGCCGGTCACATCAATCACCAGCACAAATCGGGACAAAATCAGCACCGCCAGCAGGGACAGCGCCATTCCTGCCACCATGCCCCAGCGGCGGACCATCCGCCGAACAAAGCCCGGCGCTCCCGTTTCCGACAGCCGTGTCACCTCGCACAGGCACTTCGGCCCCAGCGATTCTGCCAGCCGTGCCTGATGCAGCGGCACTACCAGCCGCAGACAGGTTTCATCCACCCGTTCTATGTGGCGAAACTGCACATTGGACGCACCGCAGATATTCAGAAACCGCTCCGGATAGGGTCCCACCACCTCCAGACGGACGCTGCCCTTCATATAATTTATTGCCCTGCCCATGATATCCCCCTTTTACTTGTTATTCCAGCTCCACTGCTCGGATCGTTCCGGTGATGGTCAGATCCGCCGGCGTCATTCCGCTCAGCCGCAGCCCCTGACCCAGCACCCGGATCAGCTGCCGTCCGCCGTTGATGATAATTTCTTCTTCGCCGTAGGCCAGGATGCCCCTGTGATTCTGCACATACACTTCCTCATTCCCCACCACACGGACACAGGGCAGTCCTGCCAGCAGGTCCGCCGGCAGCGCAAACGCTTCCGCCGTCCGCTCCAGCAGGCTTTTTTTCGTCGGATCTTTCATGGTCCACACCCCCTCTCCATGGTATGACTTCCCCGGAAAAAATTGCCTGTCCTGCCATAATCTCAAAACCGCCTCCGGCTTTTTTGGTGATATTGCCTACCCGTTTGCACTGGACAATAACAATATATGATGCTATTATATGGTAGCTGACACACCATATATGGTGTTATTCCCTTTACATAACACCATCCATTGATATGATTACAACCATCATTTTAGAAAAAAAGCACAGGAAACCCCGTGCTGTCCGGCAAAAGAGAAGGAGTATGTTTCATGAAAGTAATCAAACGAGACGGCTCGACAGTAGATTTCGATCCCAATAAGATCATCCGCGCAATCCAGAAGGCCAACGAGGCGGTTGACCCCGAGGAGCGCGCTTCCGAGGAGCAGATCACCCAGATTGCCCGCTATGTGCAGGAGCGCAATCGCCCCCGTCTGCTGGTGGAGGACATTCAGGACACCGTGGAGCATCAGCTGATGGAGCTGGGCAAGTACACCCTTGCCAAAGCCTACATCATCTACCGCTACACCCGTGCTCTGGTCCGCAAGCAGAACACCACCGACGAGTCCATTCTGTCCCTGCTCCACAACACCAACAAGGAGCTGGCAGAGGAGAACTCCAACAAGAACACCGCCATTGCCTCCACCCAGCGTGACTACATCGCCGGTGAGGTGAGCCGTGACCTGACCCGCCGCATCCTGCTGCCGGAGAAGATCAGCAAGGCCCATGACGACGGCATTCTCCACTTCCATGATGCAGACTACTTCGTGCAGCCCATCTTCAACTGCTGCCTCATCAATATCGGTGATATGCTGGACAACGGCACCATGATCAATGGCAAGATGATCGAAAGCCCCAAGGGCTTCCAGGTGGCCTGCAATGTCACCACCCAGATCATCGCCAATGTGGCCTCCAACCAGTACGGCGGTCAGAGCGTGGACATCAGCCATCTGGGCAAGTATCTCCGCCGCAGCCGTGAGAAGTTCCGCCGCAAGATTGCCAAGGCCTGCGGCTCTGAGGTTTCTCCCGAGCTGGTGGAGCATCTGGTGGACGAGCGTGTGGTGGACGAGCTGCGCAGCGGCGTCCAGACCATTCAGTATCAGATCAACACCCTGATGACCACCAATGGTCAGTCCCCCTTCGTCACTCTGTTTCTCTACCTGCGTGACGACGATCCCTACATCGAGGAAAACGCCAAAATCATCGAGGAAATCCTGCGCCAGCGTCTGGAGGGCATCAAGAACTCCGCCGGCGTTTATGTGACTCCCGCCTTCCCCAAGCTGGTCTATGTTCTGGACGAGAACAACTGCCTGAAGGGCGGCAAGTACGATTACATCACCGAGCTGGCAGTCAAGTGCTCCGCCAAGCGGATGTATCCCGATTACATCTCCGCCAAGGTCATGCGTGAGGCTCACGACGGCAATGTGTTCTCCCCCATGGGTTGCCGCAGCTTCCTCACCGACTGGAAGGATCCCGAGACCGGCGAGTACAAGTACGAGGGCCGCTTCAATCAGGGCGTGGTTTCCATCAACCTGCCTCAGATCGGCCTGATGGTCAGTGACGGCGGCCGCAAGATTCCCGAGACCGAGGACGAGTTCTGGAAGCTGCTGGACGAGCGTCTGGAGCTGTGCTACGAGGCTCTGATGTGCCGCCACAACGCTCTGATGGGCGTGCACAGCGATGTTTCTCCCGTCCATTGGCAGCACGGCGCTCTGGCCCGTCTGCAGCCCGGCGAGACCATCGACCGCTATCTGGTGGGCGGCTACTCCACCATTTCTCTGGGCTACATCGGCATCTATGAGCTGACCAAGCTGGTCAAGGGCTGCAGCCAGACCGAGCCTGAGGGCATGGATTTCGCCACCCGTGTGATGACCCACCTCCGGGACACCTGCTACAAGTGGCGTGACGAGACCGACATCGGCTTCTCCCTCTACGGCACTCCTGCTGAGAGCCTGTGCTATCGCTTTGCCCGCATCGACAAGGAGAAGTTCGGCGATGTCAAGGACATCACCGACAAGGGCTACTACACCAACTCCTACCATGTGGATGTCCGTGAGAAGATCGACGCCTTCTCCAAGTTCTCCATTGAGAGCAAGTTCCAGAAGCTGTCTCCCGGCGGCGCCATCAGCTATGTGGAAATCCCCAATATGCGTCACAACCTGACCGCCCTGAAGGATGTGGTTCGCTTTATCTACGACAACATCCAGTACGCCGAGTTCAACACCAAGAGCGACTACTGCCAGGTCTGCGGCTTTGATGGTGAAATCATCCTCAACGACGACATGGAGTGGGAATGCCCCTGCTGCGGCAACAAGGATCACACCAAGATGAATGTCACCCGCCGTACCTGCGGCTATCTGGGTGAGAACTTCTGGAACGAGGGCAAGACCAAGGAAATCAAGTCCCGTGTCCTGCATCTTTGATTCAGATCCGATGACATAACCAAAATCATAGTATATATCTTAAAACGCCCTCTGTTTTGAAAAACAGAGGGCGTTTTGGTTGACTTTTCCTGACTCAGGCGTAAAATGTGTGCGTAAATGAATTGAGGCGATTGCATTGAATTCCCTGATTAAAAAAGAGGTCACTTCCGCCGAGACCAGCCTGCTGAACTTCCTCAAGTGGATTCTGATTGCGGTGGTGGTGGGCTGCACCGTGGGTGTGGCCGGAGGTCTGTTTCACCACGCCATTGACTGGTGTACCCAGCTTCGGGAAGCCCACGGCTGGATTTTGTTTTTCATGCCCCTTGCCGGTTTGGTCATTGTAGGCTGCTACCATCTGATTGGTATGGCAAACGATCAAGGCACGGAATTTGTCATCCTTGCCGCCCGAGAAGGTCGGCTGCTCCGGGTGCGAACCGCTCCCCTAATCGTCATCAGCACCATCCTGACTCACCTCACCGGCGGTTCCGCCGGACGAGAGGGCGCTGCTTTGCAGCTGGGCGGCTGTCTGGCTAACGCCTTTACCAAGCCCTTCCGACTGAACGAGCAGGGCAAGCAGATGCTGACCATGTGCGGTATGTCCGCCGGATTTTCCGCCCTGTTCGGCACACCGCTGGCCTCTGCCGTGTTTGCCATGGAGATGGAGAGCATCGGCCTGATGTACTACTCCGCCCTGCTGCCCTGTGTGCTCTCCGCTCTGGTCGCCGAAATGGTGGCTTCGGCGCTGGGGGTACACCCCACCGCCTTTGCTCTGGCAAAGGTGCCTGCCCTCTCCCCGGTGACGCTGGTTCAGACCATGGTGCTGGGCGTGCTGTTCGCCCTGCTGTCCATGCTCTTCTGCACCGTGATGCAGCAGGGCTCCAAGCTCTGCAAGCGGATTGAGAACCCCTATCTCCGCATCTTTCTGGGCGGCATTGCAGTGGTCGCCCTCACCCTGCTGGTGGGCAGCGGTGACTACAACGGCGCCGGTATGAATGTGATTGCCTCCGCCATTGCCTGCAAGGCGGTTCCGCTGGCCTTCCTGCTGAAAATGGTCTTTACCTCCATCACCCTCGGCTCCGGCTTCAAGGGCGGCGAAATTGTTCCCTCTTTCTTCGTCGGCGCCACCTTCGGCTGTGTGGCGGCGCCTCTGGTGGGGATGGATGCCGGGTTTGGTGCGGCACTGGGTCTGATTGCCCTGTTCTGCGGCGTGACCAACGCCCCTGTCACCAGCACCCTGCTGGGACTGGAGCTGTTCGGCGGTCAAGGGCTGCCTCTGATGGCGCTGTGTCTGGCGGTGAGCTACCTGCTCAGCGGCTACTCCGGTCTGTACCACGCCCAGAAGATCATCCTCTCCAAAACCGAGCCGGTTCTTACCGAAACAGACAGCTCTGAGGACGAAATGTGTACTTCCAAATAAAAAAATCCGAGGAAGGTTCAAAAAGAACCAACCTCGGATTTTTTTATTTTGTATTGCATTGCATTTCCGGTCAAAAAGTGTTCTGTACTTCCTTATCCGGTATATGCAAAGAAAATGGAGCGTTTTGCGTTTGAACTCAGTTTTTCAGGCTGTGCAAGGGAGCCGGGATACGGCCGCCGCGGTGAATGAAGTCGGCGCTGGATGCCTTATGCACCGGCATGACCGGAGCAGAGCCCAGCAGACCGCCCATTTCCACGGTATCGCCCACATCCAGACCGGGTGCGGGAATCACACGGACAGCGGTGGTCTTGCAGTTGACCATACCGATGGCAGCTTCGTCGGCAATGATGGCGGCGATGGTCTCGGCACTGGTGTCGCCGGGAATGGCGATCATATCCAGACCCACGGAGCAGACGCAGGTCATGGCTTCCAGCTTCTCCAGCGTCAGCACACCGGACTTGGCGGCGGCGATCATGCCCTCGTCCTCAGACACGGGAATGAAGGCGCCGGACAGGCCGCCCACAGAGGAGGATGCCATCACGCCGCCCTTTTTCACGGCGTCGTTGAGCATAGCCAGAGCAGCGGTAGTACCATGGGTGCCGCAAATATCCAGACCCATCTCCTCCAGAATTCGGGCCACGCTGTCGCCGATAGCGGGAGTGGGAGCCAGAGAGAGGTCCACGATGCCGAAGGGCGTATCCAGACGGCGGCTTGCCTCCATAGCAACCAGCTGACCCATACGGGTGATCTGGAAGGCGGTCTTTTTAATGGTTTCCGCCACCACATCGAAGGGCTGACCCTTCACATTCTTCAATGCGTGATACACCACGCCGGGGCCGGACACGCCCACATTGATGACGGTCTCTGCCTCGCCCACGCCGTGGAAGGCGCCTGCCATGAAGGGGTTATCCTCCACAGCGTTGCAGAACACCACCAGCTTGGCACAGCCAAAACCGTTGTTGTCGGCGGTACGGGCGGCGGTGGCCTTGACAGTCTCGCCCATCAGGCGGACGGCGTCCATATTGATACCAGCCTTGGTGGAACCCACATTGACCGAGGAGCAGACTCGGTCAGTGACGGCCAGAGCCTCGGGAATGGCACGAATCAGCTTGCGGTCGGACTCGGTCATGCCCTTCTGCACCAGAGCGGAATAGCCGCCCAGGAAGTTGACGCCCACGGTCTTGGCGGCCTTGTCCAGCGCCACGGCAAAGGGCACATAGTCCTCGGTATCGCAGCCGGCAGCCACCAGAGAGATGGGGGTGACCGACACACGCTTATTGACAATGGGAATACCGAACTCACGCTCGATGGACTCGCCGGTGGCCACCAGATGCTCTGCCTTGCGGCAGATCTTGTCGTAAATCTTCTGGCAGCAGGCCTTGGGGTCGGTGTCGGCGCAGCTCAGCAGGGAGATGCCCATAGTAATGGTACGAATATCCAGATGCTGATGGTCAATCATTTGGACCGTCTGGAGGATTTCTTCATGACTCAGCATAATAACCCTCCTCAGATACGGTGCATGGCGTTGAAAATATCTTCACGCTGGGCGTGGATGGTCAGCTCCATCTGCTCGCCGAGTGCTTCCAGCGCACCCACCAGCTGAGCAAAATCCACCGTGCTCTTGGACACATCCACCATCATAATCATGGTAAAATAGCCTTGCAGGATGGTCTGACTGATGTCCAGCACATTGACCTTGTAGTCCGCCAACCGGGTGCAGATGGGGGCGATAATGCCCTCACGATCCTTACCAACCACAGTTACGATTGCTTTCATGATTTCTTCTCTCCTTACTTTTGAAGCTCATCCAGCGTCAGCGAGAAGCTGGGCAGGAACTGCTCCATGAAATAGTTCAGTGCCGGCAGATGACATTCCTGCAATGCGGCATATGTTTGTTCGCTGGCCAGCCGGAACTCGGTGTTTCCGGCCTTCAGCTCTTCCACACATTTAATATAAGCGCTCAGCTTGTCCGCCGCCTTCACAACTGCGTGGACCTCCGGGTCGCTCTCTCGGATCAGCGGTTCATATTCGCCCCGCATCTCCTCCGGCAGCATCCCCAGCAGCCGATCTGCCGCCATTTCCTCCACCTCACGGTAGGAGCTGCGCAGCGTATCATTATAATACTTAATCGGCGTAGGCATATCGCCGGTGATGATCTCTGTGGCGTCATGGTACAGTGCGGCAAGCACCACCTGTCCCACATCCAGCTGTCCGCCGTAGCGCTGATTCTGGATGACCGCCAGCGCATGAGCCAGCACCGCCACCTGATGGGAATGCTCCTGAACATTCTCCTTCTCCGTCTTGCGCATCAGCGCCCATCGTTCAATGTGCTTCATCCGGGCAATCAGCGCAAAAAAGTGATGATTCTGTTCCATCGCTCCCCCTCCTTTTATTCCTGATTGGGTCTCTCAGGCTAAACTTTTCTTATTCTAGCACACATTCCCTCCATTGGAAAGGACTTCTTCTCCTCCGGCGAAAACTGCTTTGACAGCGGTTCTTTTCCCGTTTATAATGTGTCTATCCATTCGATAACAGGTGAAACCTATGAAAATTGCAATTTATACCCTTGGCTGCAAGGTCAATCAGTATGAGACCCAGGCCATGGAAACCATTCTGACTCAGCAGGGCCACGAACTGGTGGATTTTGAGGAGAAGGCAGACGCCTACATCATCAACACCTGCACCGTCACTGCCGTCAGCGACAAAAAGTCCCGTCAGGCCATTCGCCGGGCACGCCGTTTGAACGAAAACGCCGTGGTGGCGGTCTGCGGCTGCTATGCTCAGACCACCCCCGAGGAAGTCGAAGCACTGGATGTCGACCTGATTTACGGCACCGGCGACCGGATGCAGTTTTTGGACGATGTGCAGAAGGCTGTGCACGGCAAGCAGCAGGTCAATGTGGACGATGTGATGCGCCGCAGAGACTTTGAGTTCCTGCCTGCCGGCGGCATGGAGGAGCGTACCCGCTCCATGCTGAAGGTGGAGGACGGCTGCGTCAACTTCTGCACCTACTGCACCATCCCCTACGCCAGAGGTCCCGTCCGCTCCCTGCCCATCGATCAGGCGGTCAGCGAGACCAAGCGTCTGGCGGAGGAAGGCTATCAGGAAATTGTCCTCACCGGTATTGAGATTTCCAGCTGGGGCAAGGACCTCAAGAACGGACTGACCCTGATCGACCTCATCGAGGCCGTGTGTCACGCCGCTCCCTCCATGCGTATCCGACTGGGCAGTTTGGAGCCCCGCACCATCACGGAGGAGTTCTGCCTGCGTGCTAAGGTGCTGCCCAACCTCTGTCCCCACTTCCACCTCTCCCTCCAGAGCGGCTGCGACGCCACCCTGAAACGGATGAACCGGAAGTACAACACCGCCCGGTATCTGGAGTCCTGCCGTCTGCTGCGGCAGCACTTTGAGCTGCCCGCCATCACCACCGACCTCATTACCGGCTTCCCCGGCGAAACGGAAGAGGAATTTGCCCAGACGCTGGCCTTCCTTGAGAAAGCCGACTTTGCCTCCATGCACATCTTCCCCTACTCCCGCCGCAGCGGAACCCCGGCCTATTCCTATCCTGATCAGATTCCTATGGTGGAAAAGGAGGCGCGTGCCCACCGTGCCGCCCAAGTGGCTGCGCAGCGGGAACAGCACTACCTTTCCCTCCATGTGGGCAAAATCCTGCCCATCCTCTTTGAAGAGGAGAAGGACGGACTGTGGCGCGGTCACACTCCCAACTATCTGGAGGTCCGTGCCGAGGGCGACAAGCTGCACAATGTGGTGCGCTTGGTCCAAATTGAATCTGTCAGCGGCAATCTGCTGCTGGGAAAGCTGGTTGAAGCATGATCGCTTATTTAGACAACGCCGCAACGACGGCAGTCTGGCCCGAAGTGGCTGACGCCGCTGCAAAGGCCATGGTGGAAGGCTATTTTAACCCCTCTGCCCGTTATCCCGATGCCGCCAAGGCGGCAAAGACCCTCTCCGAGCACCGTGCCACGGTGGCCCGTGCGCTGGGCTGCAAGCCCAGTGAGGTTGTGTTCACCTCCTGCGGCACCGAAAGTGACAACTGGGCCATTCGCTCCGCTGTGGAGCTGAATCGCCGGAAGGGCAAGCACATTATCACCACCGCCATCGAGCACTCCGCCGTGCTGAATGTGATGAAGGATCTGGAGCAGGAGGGCTACGAAGTCACCTATCTCCCTGCCAACGCACAGGGCACCATTGATCTGGACACCTTCTCTGCCGCCCTCCGGGAGGACACCATTCTGGTCAGCATGATGCTGGTGAACAACGAGCTGGGCACCGTTCTGCCGGTGCAGCAGGTGGCTCAGATCATCAAGGCCTCCAACTCCCCGGCACTGCTCCACTGCGACGCTGTGCAGGGCTTTATGAAGATTCCCGTCACCGCCAAGGAGCTGGGCGTTGACCTGATGGCCATCAGCGGCCACAAAATCCACGCGCCCAAGGGCATCGGCGCCCTCTACATCCGCAGCGGTCTGAAGCTGAAGCCCTTCATTCTGGGCGGCGGTCAGGAGAGCGGTCTCCGCAGTGGCACCGAGCCTACGGCTCAGATCGCCGCTCTGGCCAAGGCCTGCGAGCTGGGCATGGCCCGCCGGGATGCGGACATCGCTCACATGCAGGAGCTGAAGGAGTACACCCTCCGCCGCATTCGGGAGGAACTGCCGCAGATCGTTCCCGTGGTACTGGGTGACGCACCCCATGTGCTGGCGCTCACCATGGTGGGCTACAAGAGCGAGGTGCTGGTCCGGGTTCTGGGTGACGCCGGCATCTGCGTCAGCGCCGGGTCCGCCTGCCACCGGGGCACCCCCAGCCATGTCTATGCCGCTCTGGGTCTGGACAAGGCGCACCGAGAGGGCGCATTCCGGGTGTCCTTCTGCGGCGACTCCACTCAGGAAGAAGTGGACGCACTCATCGACGGCCTCAAGCGGGCCGGTGAGCTGCTCTTCCCCTCCATGAGCTGAGGTTCAGCAACGCAAACGCATTGATTCAGGACGGGACATTTGTCCCGTCCTTTCTCTATCGTTGCAATCCCTCCCCGACGGGGGTATAATAGATAACTACATTTACCAAATCGGGGTGTTGGTATGGAATTTACCTATCAGGATTATCTGGAAAGTGCGGAGGCACTGCGGAACCGAATCGGGTCCTTCTCCCCTCAGGTGATGCTCATTCTGGGCACCGGACTTGGAGCGCTGGGCGATCAGCTGGAAGATCCCATCGTTGTCCCCTACTCGGAGATTCCCCACTTCTGCTGCTCCACCACCCCCGGTCACGCCGGACGGCTGGTGTTCGGCTCTCTGGAAGGAAAGCCGGTGGCTGTCATGCAGGGCAGAGTCCACTACTACGAGGGTTTCTCCTTCCAGCAGGTGGGCTATGCGGTTCGGGTGCTGCATCTGCTGGGCGCATCCAAACTGGTGGTCACCAACGCAGCCGGCTGCATCAACACCGACTGGAACGCCGGAGATGTGATGCTGATTACCGACCACATCAAGCTGGCACTGGAATCGCCGCTCCGGGGAACCAACATCCCGGAATTCGGCACCCGGTTCCCGGACAGCACCACCCTCTACACGCCCCGGCTGCAGGAAATTGCCCGGTCTGCCGCAGAGCAGCTTGGGCTGACCCTCCGGGAAGGAGTTTATATGTTTTTCCCCGGTCCGCAGTATGAAACCCCGGCGGAAATTCGGGCCGCCCGGATTTTGGGGGCGGACGCTGCCGGTATGTCCACCGCTCCGGAGGTCCTTGTGGCTCACCACTGCGGCATGGAGGTGCTGGGCTTTACCATGCTGTGCAACATGGCCGCAGGCATCCTGCCGGAGCCATTGGATGAATGGGAAGTGCTGAAGGCCGCTGACGCCGGCAAGGAGCACTTCACCGCTCTGGTCCGCAGCTGCTTACGGCAGATGTGATGATTTTCCACCGCATCTCATATTCTTTGTTGAATTCAATTCCTTAGGGAGGACAACCATGGCAAATAAAAAGACCAATTCTTTTTTCGGCGGCGCCGCCATTCTGGCGGTGGGTATCATCGTCGTCAAAATCATCAGTGCCATCTACAAAATGCCGCTGGTCAACATCCTCGGCTCCAGCGGTTATGCGGATTTCACCGCCGCATTCAACATCTTCAATATCCTGCTGATGATCTCCACTGCCGGCATCCCGGTCGCTATGTCCAAGATGATCAGTCAGGCTTTGGTGGAGGAGCGGCCCGGTCAGGTCCGCAAGATCTTCCGGGTGGCCTTCGGCTTCTTCCTTGCCGTCGGCGCCGTCTGCTCCCTCATCATGCTCCTGTTCGCCAAGCAGTTTGCCGGTCTGATGAACAACTCGCAGGCCGTCTGGTGCATCCGTATGCTGGCTCCCTCGGTGGCACTGGTCTGCTGTCTGGCCTGCTTCCGTGGTTATGCACAGGGACACCGCAACATGACCCCCTCCTCCGTCAGCCAGATCATTGAAGCCCTCTTCAAGCTGATCGTCGGTCTGACGCTGGCATGGTACCTCATTCGCGTGCTCCACAAACCCGACTCCATCGGCGCTGCCGGCGCCATCGTGGGCGTCACCGTCAGTGAGCTGGTGGCTGTGGGCTATATGTTCTGGGACTTCCAGCGCACCCGCCGGGAAGAATTGCCCCTGCATACCCGTGAAAAGACCAGCGCCTCCTCGGATATTCTCCGCACCTGCCTGAGCCTTGCCATTCCCATCTCCCTGACCAGCGCCTCCACCAGCATCATCACCGCTGTGGACAACAGTCTGGTCATGGGTCGGCTCCAGAGTGCGCTGGATATGTCGGAAAAGGCAGCCCGTACCCTCATGGGCAACTACACCGGCGTGCAGACCGTATATCAGATTCCCCCTGCTCTGATGGTAGCCATCACCGCATCGGTGATCCCCGCTGTCACCGTCTGCTTTACCAAGAAGGACCGCTTCGGCGCCGCCCGTGTGGTGGGCAGTGCGCTCAAAACCGCAGCCCTCATCGCCCTGCCCTCCGGCGTGGGCATGATTGTGCTGGGCACCCCCATCACCAAGCTGCTCTTCGGCTCTCTGGACGCCAATGTGGCCGGTCCCATCCTGTCCATTCTGGGCGTGGCCAACATCTTCGTATGCATGATGCTGGTTTGCAACTCCGTGCTGCAGTCCCACGGCATCCTTCACATTCCCATTTTCACCATGCTCATCGGCGGCATCATCATGGTGCTGTTCGACTTCTTCATGGTTGCTGTCCCCTCCATCAACATCTTCGGCAGTCCCATCGGCACCTGCATCTGCTATGCCGTGACCTGCATTCTGGACCTGCTCGTAGTGTACCGCATCGTCCCCAACTGCCCCTCTTTCCTGCGGCTGTTTGCAAAGCCCGTGATTGCCTCTGTGGTGATGGGCGCTGCCGCATGGGCCAGCTACGGTCTGCTCTTCCGCCTGAGCCACTCCAACGCACTGGCCACTCTGGCTGCTGTGCTGATTGCTGTGGTGGTCTACGGCGTTCTGGTCATCGCTCTCCGGGTGCTGACCCGGGACGATCTGTCCCTGATGCCTAAGGGCGACAAAATCGCTCAGCTGCTTCGTATTTCCTAAGTATTTGCCGTCTGCACCCGGTAAAATCCCCGGTTTTTCCGGTTTTCTGCCGGGTGCAGCCGCTTTTTCCTTGGAATTTCCAAAAACTTGTGTTAAAATGCTTGCAAAACTGGTGATAATATGTTAGATTTTCAATGCAAATCCCGTTATGATGTGGATGACTTCCGCAAGTTGATCCATTTGCTCCGTCAGAAGGATGGTTGCCCTTGGGACAGCGTGCAGACCCACCACTCGATACGGGATAACTTTATCGAGGAGACCTATGAGGCTTGCGAAGCTATCGACTCGGAAAACTCTGACTTGCTGAAAGAGGAGCTGGGCGATGTTCTGATGCAGGTCATTTTTCACGCTTCCATCGAGGAAGACGCCGGTCGCTTCGACTTGGATGACATTGCCGACCACGCCTGCAAGAAGCTGGTCTTTCGCCACCCCAACCTGTTCGGCGGCGCTTCTTCCGACAACTGGGAGGAGCTGAAGCAGAAGGAAAAGGGCTACACCACCCAGACCCAGCGTCTGGAGGCGGTGGCGCGTTCGCTGCCCGCTCTGTGGCGTGCCCGTAAGGTACAGGGCCGTGCCAAGGACGCCGGCTTTGACTGGCCGGAGGAGGAGCTTTCCGGTCCTCTTGCCAAGGTGGACGAGGAAACCGCCGAACTGCATCAGGCCCTCAACGGTCAGGGCGATGTGGAGGAGGAGCTGGGCGACCTGCTCTTTGCACTGGTCAATCTGGCCCGCCACGCCGGACTGGACCCGGAAAAGGCGCTCAACAAGGCCTCGGACAAGTTCATCCGCCGGTTCGGCGCCATGGAGTCCCTCAGCGATGCACCCCTGAAGGAGCTTTCCCCGGAGGCCTATCTGGCTCTCTGGCAGAAGGCAAAACAAACCGATTCTGACAAAAGCTGATTCGCTTTTGAAAGATAAATATGAAGTTATTTCGATTGCCCCTCCCGGGGTTGATCACACAGGAGGATTTTGAACATGAACAAAGCAGATCTGATTGCAATTACTTCCGAAAAGACCGGCCTGTCCAAGAAGGACACTGAGACCGTCATCTCCGCCGCTCTGGATGTCATCACCGAGGCACTGACCGAGATGGAGAAGGTCCAGCTGGTTGGCTTTGGCGCTTTTGAGGTCAAGAGCCGCGCTGCCCGTCTGGGCCGCAACCCCAAGACCAAGGAGCCCATCGAGATCCCCGCTTCCAAGGTTCCCGTCTTCAAGGCCGGCAAGGCTCTGAAGGACGCCGTTGCAAAGTAATTAAGTCCCCGAAAGCGGCGGTTCCGGCCTTCCGGAACCGCCCTTTTTCTCAGGAGGTTTCCTATGCGTCTGGATAAGTATCTGAAGGTTTCCCGTCTCATCAAGCGCCGCACCGTGGCCAACGAGGCCTGCGACGCCGGCCGTGTGTCCGCCAACGGCAAGCCGGTCAAGGCCAGCTACGATGTCAAGGTGGGCGATGTGCTGGAAATCAAATTCGGTGAAAAGACCGTCAAAATCGAGGTCCTTGTCGTGGCGGACAATGTGGGCAAAAACGATGCCGCCGCCATGTATCAGGAAGTGCTCTGATTTTTTCAACTGTCTGACAGGCTGTTTCTTCGGAAACGGCCTGTTTTTTGTTCTGTTCCTTCCCCTCTTCTCATAGAGTAGTCCAAGGATAAAAGGAGGGGTTACCATTGACCGAACGCATCTCATCCGCCCCGTCCCCTCACCGGCTGACGCTGGAAGGTCGGGGCAATTTGATTCTCACCGGTGTGGAGGATGTCAAACGCTTTGACGAGGAGGAAATTATCATGACCACCTCGGATGGAGAGCTGTTTGTCCACGGAGAAGGGCTGCACATCGAGGCGCTCAGCCTGGACGGCGGTGAAATGCGCATCACGGGACGCATTGACAGCCTCAGCTACGAGGAGCTTCACACCGGCGGCGGCGGCTTCTTCTCCCGTCTGATGGGCGGATGACCGTCACCATCGGAGAGCAGCTCCACAGCCTGCTGGGGGCGCTGCTGCTGGGGGTGGGCGCCGGGCTGTGGTACGATCTGCTCCGGGTGCTGCGCTACCGCTGTCCCCCCGGTATGCTCACGATCCTGCTGGATTTGCTGTTTTGGGGACTGGTCACCGTCACCCTGTTTTGCTGGAGCATTTCCGCCGGGCGGGGATTGGTCCACATCAGCGTCTGCGCCGCACTGATGGTGGGCTTTCTCCTCTACTTTCGCCTGTTCTCTCCCCTCTGTTTCCCTCCGCTGCGCCGTCTGGTGGGGTGGATTGCCTCTTTTTTGCGCCTGATTTTCGCTCCTTTCCGGTTTCTTGGAAAAAAAATGTGCCGCCTGTGAAAAAAAGTGTCTTATTTTTGCAAAAAGCCCTTTTCTTTTTTGCAAAAATAAGTTATTATTCTACATGGTATGGTAGAGTTATATGCACACATCCCGATTTGGGACCCGGAATAGGAGGGATGGATCATGAAGAAAACCAAGCGTGCCGGTTTGATGACCAAGTTGGTCGTCCTTGCCATCCTTATCGTCGTTTCTATTTCTCTGCTGAATCTGCGCAGCCGTCTGAACTCAGCCGAGGCCGCCCGTGCCCAGCTGCAAGCTCAGGTGGATGAACAGACCCAGCGCAATGCCGCTCTCGAGGACGACATTGCCAACAGTGATGACCCCGAGGTCATCTTGGAAGTGGCGAAGGAAAAACTCGGCTTGGTCAACAATGAGGAAGTCATTTTCTACGACACCACCAATTAACTTTTCTTTTTAGAGAGATCAGGAGGACTATTAGCTTGGCGAACGAAATTGAGGTTGGCGCAATTCTGGAAGGTAAGGTTACCGGAATCACGAAGTTCGGCGCATTTGTGGCGCTTCCCGATGGCAAATCCGGGTTGGTCCACATTTCTGAAATTGCCTATTCCTATGTGAGCGATGTGAGTGAGCATCTGACCGAAGGTCAGGATGTGAAAGTGAAGGTCATCAGCATTGATGAGAACAATCGAATCAACCTTTCCATCAAGCGGGCACTTCCGCCCCCTCCCCGCCCCGCATTCAATAACAACCG
>JAHHSJ010000026.1 GCA_020025295.1 Oscillospiraceae bacterium
GCAGGATAAAGCCACTCCTGCAGATGGTTGCGAGCCTTGTCCCAGTCCAGCGCCAAGACAGACATACCCTTCACCTTTTCGTCGGTAAACTCGTTGTCCATGGGCAGACGATAGCTCTGAAGGTTTTCGATTCCCATATTGTAGAACTCGGTACCCAGAGAAACAATGTCCAGATTATTCATGTCAGTTTCAATGCAGTCCATCACAGAATCCATCAGCGTCCAGATCTCCGGCAAGGACTTCTTCATCATCTTCTCGTAGACCTTGGTCAGCACGATACGCTGTCTTGCGGTACGGCCGAAGTCATTGGCTTCGGTGCCGGTGCTGACATATCTGGCTCTGGCATAGCACAACGCCGTTTCACCGGTCAACAGGTTGGTGCCTTCCTTCAGCTTGCCTGCATCGATGTAAACATCGTTCATCAGGTACTTGGCTTCCGCCTTGGTCAGCTCCACCTCAATGCCGCCCAACTGGTCGATCACCCGTTCAAAGCCCTCGAAATTCACACCTACATTATAATCAATGTGAATGCCATAGTTCTTGGCAATGGTTTCATCCAGCAATTCATAACCACCAAAGGCAAACGCTGCGTTCAGTTTGTTGTTGCTGTAACCGGGAATCTGCACATAGGAATCACGCATCAGGGACACCATGGAAATCTGCTGGTTGTTTCGGTTCAGACTCAGCACAATCATGGAGTCGGAACGACCACGCTCGTCTTCCCGGGTATCTCGACCAATCAGCAGGATATTCACCACGTCCTGATCCTTCAGCACATTTGCCGATGTAAAGTCCATATCCGAATCCTTCATGGTATCCAGCAGCGTATCACTGTCACGCTCAAAATCCTCGTCCGAGGCATCAATGCGGTCTTCATCGCCGATCCGGTCAATGCCGTTGAGCTTCATCCATAGCAGTCCACCCAACAGACAGGTCATCATGAGCAGGAATACCAGCACAACAATAATCATCCGTTTCCAGAGCGGCATACGCCGCTTGGTCTTTTTGCCGGTATGACGGCCCTCTTCAGAGTGGCGGCCTCTGCCCTCTTCGTAGTTCTCGGCCCGTCTTCTTCTGGGCTGTTCTTCCTCAAAATACGCCCCGCGGTCCCTGCGGGAATTCTTTCGTTTGGACATAATTACCTCTTTTCTTATACCTGTCATTTCCTACCATGCCGCACAATTGGCGGGCAATATGCTTTATTTCAAGCCGACTTACTTTCGTGTCGGTACTTTCACCAGTATAACCGATATTGGATGCATTGTAATGCTAATCTTCTCTTCCGTCAAGCCACGCTTATTTACATTCTCGTTCTATTGCATAATTGCACCGTCTTTCTTTTGCCGTTCCTAGGTTATTTTTACAAATATTAAAAAAACTTAACAAAATCTTCATTTCTCTATGATAGGATGACCCCATTAAGATTTACCAGATTCCAAAAAGGAGGTTCGTGTCATGGCTATTATCGGTATTGATTTGGGCACGACCAACAGCTGTGTTTCCGTATTGGAAGGCGGAAAACCTGTCATTATTCCCAACGCAGAAGGCGGAAGAACCACCCCCTCTGTCGTTGCTTTTACAAAAAACGGGGAGCGGCTTGCCGGTGATCTGGCCCGGCGTCAGGCGGTTACCAACAGCGATGGAACCGTTTCCTCCATTAAGCGCAAGATGGGCTCAGACTACCGGGTGGAGCTGGGCGGCAAAAAACGCACGCCTCAGGAGGTTTCCGCTCTGCTTCTGCAAAAACTCAAGCAGGATGCAGAAAGCTATCTGGGCGCTCCCGTCACCGAGGCCGTCATTACCGTCCCTGCCTATTTTAACGACGCTCAGCGACAGGCCACCAAAGACGCCGGCCGCATTGCCGGACTGACGGTACGGCGTATCATCAACGAACCCACGGCGGCCGCCCTTGCCTATGGTCTGGACCACGAGGAGAATCAGAAAATCATGGTCTACGACTTTGGCGGCGGCACTTTCGATGTATCGGTCATTGAAATCGGCGAAGGCGTGATCGAAGTTCTGGCCGTTTCCGGCGATAATCAGCTGGGCGGCGATGACTTTGACCACCGTCTGGCCAGCTATTTGGTCAGTGAGTTCAAAATTGCCAACAAAATCAATCTGCAAAAAGACCCGGTGGCAATGCAGCGTGTGCTGGAGGCCGCCGAAAAGGCAAAAATCGAGCTTTCTACCAATCAGACCGCTACGGTCAGCCTTCCCTTCCTCGCTCAGAACAAATCCGGCCCCATTCACATGGAGCAGACGGTCACTCGTCAGAAATTCAATGACCTGACCCGAGACTTGGTGGAACGCACCTCTATGCCGGTTCAGACTGCTCTCAACGACGCCGGTCTTTCCATTTCTCAGATCAGCAAGGTGCTGATGGTGGGCGGCTCTACCCGAATGCCTGCGGTCATCGACCATGTACAGCGCATGACCGGTATGCGACCCTGCCGCAATCTGAATCCGGACGAATGTGTGGCCATGGGTGCTGCCATTCAGGGCGGCTCTCTGGGCGGACTGGCTCCGGCTCCCTTCGGCGGTGATCTGCTCCTGCTGGATGTGACCCCTCTCTCCCTCTCGATCGAAACTATGGGCGGTGTTGCCACCCGTCTGATCGAGCGCAACACCAAGCTTCCCGTCCGGTACGCTCAGATTTTCACGACCGCTTCCCCCTTCCAGACCTCGGTGGAGGTCCATGTGCTTCAGGGCGAGCGTCCCATGGCTAAAGACAACAAGACCATCGGCAAATTCCGGCTCACCGGCATCAAGTGTGCGCCTCAGGGCGTTCCCCAGATTGAGGTGGTCTTTGATATTGACCCCAACGGCATCCTGCGTGTATCCGCAAAGGATCTGAGCACCGGTCGTGCTCAGGAAATCACCATCACTGCCAGTTCTAACCTCTCAGAATCGGAAATTAACGAGGCTATTCAGGACGCTCAGCAATACGCCCAGCAGGACGGTCTCCGCCGCACCTGCGTAGATGAGCGCAACGAAGCCGAGCGGATGGTGGCTATCGTCAACAAGGCTCTGCGTCAGCAGGGCAAGGGCATGGACCGCAAGCTGGTCAAGCAGCTGAAAAACGAGCTGAGTGCTGTCACAAAGGCCGCCTCTCATATTCGCCCCGACAAGCCTACTGAGGATATGCTTCAAGACCTCCGTCTGGCAGTTCATGTGCTGAAGTACTCCTCCGCAGTTTCTACACTGGGGGTGAACCTGAATGGTTAAGCTGGAAATCGAGCTGGAAGAGCTGGATTACAATATGCTGATCGACAATTTCCTCCCTCAGCTTTCTCAGCATCTCCGTGCCTCCGGCAATCCCATCGGGATGCTGCTTTCCAACGGCATGGGCTCTACCATGGCAAAAGGCGTGCTTCGCACCCTCAGTCAGGAGCAAAAGGATCAGCTCACCTGCGACATCCTGAACAGCAACAAGGAAAAGCTGATTTCCTCTCTGGAAGAGGGATTGGAGCAGAAGGGATTTCACCTGAAAGTTCATTCTGCGGCAGCTTCGGCCAAGTAAATCTGCCACACTGACGCAAAAGACAGATCATATCCGGGCACGCCCCAGAAGGAAGTTTTCTAAGAGATACGGTACAACCCCATTTGGGGGCTGTACCGTATTTTCTCTTTTTTGTGATGCAGATGAACATTCCAAATCATTTTGATCACCTCATCACACCCGATAGCATCGTGCTTTTAGGAGGGCTGCTGGATTTGCTGGTCTGGTCTTCCCACTGGGCAAAGATAAAAAACGCCGAGGTCGGTTCGTTTTGAACCTTCCTCGGCATTTTTTGTTTCAGAATTGCTCAGCACTTACTTTTTCGCTATTTGTTCCCGCAGGTATGTCATGCAGGCATCTGCGTCGCCTTCAACAAAGCCGTCTTTCTTCAGCGCCGCCAGCATATCTCCGGCAATAAACAGGATATAGAAGGATTTTGACTCCTCGATCTTGACTACATCAGAAAAAGAAATCGTTTTTTCCCTTTTTGCAGCGGTAACCTTCAGTGCATCCCCCACCTCTACACGAACCGAGCGGTCCCCATCGGGGCAGAGCACCCGGAGGCGCTCTTTTTCTCTTTTAATGATGCTGTTCTTCTTGATCTTGGCAAACACAATAAGGAAAACCGCCGCCAATTCATAGACGAGGTCAAGGAGATTGCCAGATATAATGGCAGGAACCAAAAACAGCACCACGCAAACGGCAACTATGATATTTACTTTTCTAAACTTTCGACTCCACCCGACCCCGACAATTTCCTCGGTAGCCGCGTCATCTTGCAAGTATTCATTGACAAAGTGATCCATCATTTGCTCCTCCCATCCGGTATTTTTCAAATTTGTGTGGGCAATGCACCCTGTTTTTTGATTCAACTATACCACGGCAAGAACCGGTAAACAATACCATTTTTACATGATCTTTCCAAGCGCATTTTGCATCGCAGGACGATAACGGCAGGCTCCTCCGGGCTCATTTTGCCGGTTCCCTTCTCTGAATTACCTGCCTTTCCCTTAATTTTCCTATTCTTTTTCCCTTTTTCGTGTTATGATGAACTGCAACAGGAGGCGAGATTATGGCTACAATGGTAGAACTGTATGATCGGGACGACCTGAATAATGTACTGAGTCTATTGGTTTATGCCCCGGAGCGTGTGGTATACATCGTCCCCATCGGCACCGACTGCGCTGCACTGGAACATCGGTATCAGTTTGTACTGAAACGACTTGGTATTCAAACCGAAATGGAGTTCATTCCCACGGACCCGTACAGTTTTTCCGGCCTTTGCCGGGTTCTGCTGACAATTGCCAAACGGGATGCCGTCTGTGCTCTGGAAATGACCGGTGGAACCGATGTCTCTCTGGCTGCCATGGGTGCAGTTGCCTCCGCACATCGCCTTCCCCTACTCCGTTTTGAATCGGACAGCAAACGCCCCCACTGGTACATTGCTCCCTGTCCCTTTGCGGAACAGCGCACACCTCGGCTCTCCTGTGAGGATTGGTTTGCTCTATATGGCGCCAAATTCTCCGCCGACGACACCCATTTTGAACCTTGGGACCTGAACGAGGAATTTTGCAGCGACATTCGGCAGCTATGGCAGTTCTGCGCTCAGGACATTCAGCTTTGGAACGAGCACTGCTTCTTCCCGGCAAAGCTTGCGGACAAAACCGGCGACCCCGACCCGCTCCGAGTATCCCTTTCCCGGGAATCGGTTGAAAAGGAACTGCACTACCCGGAATGGGACAACGCTTTTCTCGCCTATCTGCGAGAACACGGGATGATTTTGGACTGGCAGGAGTCACCTCAGCGGATTTCCTTCCGTTTTAAGAACCTACAACTTCAACGAGCTTTGAAAAAAGCAGGTAATCTGCTGGAGCTATACACCTGCTGCACCGCTCTGGGCACCGGCCGCTTTCACGACTGCCGCCTGGGTGTTTTTATCAACTGGAACGGCATGGACACCAACCGCACCCCGGAATCCTGCACCACCAACGAGTTGGATGTCTTTGTCATTCAGGGCGTGACCCCCTACTTCATTTCCTGCAAGAACGGCGAAGTGCGAAACGACGCCCTATACGAACTGCAAAGTCTGGCTGACCAGTTTGGCGGCTGCCATGTCAAAAAGGCTTTAATATCCACTTATGTAAACCCATCCGCTGCATCCCGCACTCATTTGGCTCTGCGTGCCAAAAATATGGGCATTCGTCTGGTGGGGCAGGTCCACACCATGGACGAGCAAGCATTCCGTGCCGCTGTATTTTACGATTGATTCAAAGGAGAATCCCTCATGATCCATTTCGCACAAGAAATTCTATGGCTCTTTCTCATCTACTCCTTTCTGGGCTGGGTGGGTGAAACGACCTTGGCCGCTGCCAAAAAGAAGCATCTGCTGAACCGTGGCTTTCTGAACGCACCCTTTTCCCCGATCTACGGCTGCGGCTGGCTTCTGTTCGCCCTGTTTATGCCGGGTCTGAAGGGAAACCCTTTCTTTCTCTTCCTCGGCTGCACCATTCTGGCCATGGCTCTGGAATTTTTCACCGGAAAGTTCCTGATTCACTTCACCGGTCACAAGTGGTGGGACTACTCGGACTTCCGATTCCAGTTTGACGGCATCATCTGCCTGCCCTACTCCATCCTGTGGGGCTTGTGCGGCATGGTTTGTCTGTATTTCAGCGATGCGTTTTTCCTGCGTCTGATTGCATTCATCCCTGCCCTTTTGAGCAACACCCTGCTGCTGATTATCTACATTCTGCTGGGTTTGGACCTTCTGGTCAGCGTCGCCGCTGCGTTCCAATTCAAATTGAATATCAAGCTGGCCTCCGATGCCTCCAAGGGCTGGAGAAAGGTGTCCAATCTTCTGGACAACGCTCTCACCCACACCGTGCAGCAGCGCATGAAAAAAGCCTATCCCACACTGAGCAAAGAGGAAGCTGCGCAGAAAGAGCAGACAGCTGTTGGAGAAAAGAAATTTGCTCAGGGTATCTGCTTCCACAAGATTTTCATGCTCTTTATGATTGCCGCCTTCCTCGGTGACATCATTGAAACGATTTTCTGCCGCATTACTGCCGGCCGTTGGATGAGCCGCAGCAGCGTGGTATTTGGCTCTTTCTCCATTGTCTGGGGACTAGGTGCAGTCATTCTGACTCTGATCCTCTACCGCCACAGAAACCGCAGCGACAGCTATGTCTTTGTCCTTGGCACGGTACTGGGCGGCGCTTATGAGTGGTTCTGCTCCGTATTTACCGAACTGGTCTTTGGAACGGTATTCTGGGATTACAGCAAGATTCCCTTTAATCTGGGCGGACGCATCAACCTGCTCTACTGTTTTTTCTGGGGCATCGTTTCCGTGGTTTGGCTGAAGGTCCTTTACCCCAGACTCTCCGATCTCATCGAACGGATTCCCATGCGGCCCGGGCGTATTCTTTCTTGGGTGCTGCTGGTATTTATGTTGTTCAATGCAGCGGTTTCCGCTCTGGCCTTGAACCGTTTCAATCAGCGTCAGACCATGGAGAATCCTCCCGCCTCCTCCATTGGTGTCATGATGGACAAATACTTCCCGGATGAGCGCATCGAGAAAATCTACCCCAACCTGATTCTGGTAGACGAGTCGGAAGCTGGATGACAAAAAAGCGATACAGCACCTTTATTCGGTACTGTATCGCTTTTACGCTTTTCAGGACACGGCACTCTGCATACCGGTATGATCTATGGTATAATCTCCCTGCACAATCAGTTCAGACACCGGCACGAAGGTATACCCCTCCCCGGTCAGGGTGGTCAGAATTTCGTCCAATGCGTCCGGCGTATACTTGGCATCATTGTGGCAGAGGATAATGGCTCCCGGATGTACCTTATCCACAACTCTGTGCAAAATACTGTCGGCCGTGGAGGTATCCTTCCAATCCAAGGAATCCACAGACCACTGGATGGGCTCCATATCCAGCGAGCGCACTGCATTGACGGTGTCATCATTATAATCACCATACGGGAACCGAAGCAGCGTCGGACGCTTTCCCGTAATTGCCTCCACCTTATCGTTACAGGTTTCGATCTCTTTCAGCATCTCTTCTGTGGTACACTCTGTAAAATGCGGATGGGTATTGGAATGATTCATCACCTCATGTCCGGCTTCGGCCAGACGCTTCACTTCCTCCGGATAGGAATCCACCCACTGCCCCACGACAAAGAAGGTGGCATGGACATGATGCTTGCCCAGAATCTCAATCAGACGGTCGGTATCATCGGCACCCCACGCAGCATCAAAGGAAATGGCAATTTTCTTCTCCCCCTCCGGCTGCTCCACACAATAGATCGGCAGCTGCCGCTTGGTCGCAGAGGCCACTACGCTCGTGGGAATATTCACCGCCACCAGCATCAGAACCGCTGCCAGTGCGCAGATCACTCCCGTCCATACTTTTTTACGGATCACCAGCACTTTCATCCTCAAAACCCCTTTCGAAAGATATCTATGCCGGTGCACTCAAAATTAGTCTATCTTTCTTTTTAGCCCAATTCAGTCACTTTTTGCTAACTTTGCCTTTGATAAATTATCTTTATATTTCATTGCAATACTCCCAATTTCACTTGACTTACATTCAAAACAGTTATATAATTTGCACAACAGAGCATTCATCTTTTCGAAAACAACAGACACCGGTGAGTGTCCTTCAAGATTAACCTTTGGAGGTGCTTTACTATCAACAACAAAAATCTTTCCGAATTCGATTCCCGTCTGAACTGTTTCTTGAACGGGAACTGCGATGACGCCTATCAACTGTTGGGCTGTCATCCGGACGAAGAAAATGGAACTGTCGGTTTTCGGTTCCGTGTCTGGGCACCCAATGCTCAGGGCGTTGCCCTCGTCGGTGATTTTAACCAGTGGGACGATCAGTCTACCCCGCTCCACATGATCCGGGGCGGCATCTGGGAATGCTTCACCAATCAGGTTCATCAAGGCGACCTTTACAAATTCGCCGTCCACACCAAGGATGGCCGTACCCTGATGAAAGCTGACCCCTACGCCTATTTCTCCGAGCTTCGGCCGAACACCGCTTCCCGTGTATGGGACATCTCCCACTACCAGTGGAACGACGAAGCATGGCTGAATTTCCGCAGAAAAAAACCGCTGTACCACAAGCCGGTGAATATCTACGAGGTACATCTCGGCTCCTGGCGGCGCACCGCAGACAACGAATGGCTCTCCTACCGGGAGACCGCCAATTATCTGGTTCCTTATGTGAAGGAAATGGGCTACACCCATGTGGAGCTGCTGCCGATCACAGAACACCCTCTGGATATGTCCTGGGGCTATCAGACCACCGGTTACTTTGCGCCCACCTCTCGCTACGGTGAGCCGGAGGATTTCAAATACTTGGTGGATCAGCTGCATCAGGCTGGCATTGGTGTGATTCTGGACTGGGTCCCGGCTCACTTCACCAAGGACGCCTTCGGTCTGTACGAATTTGACGGAACTCCCTGCTACGAATATGCCGATCCCCGAAAGGGCGAGCACCGCCAGTGGGGCACCCGTATTTTTGACTTCGGACGCAACGAAGTGCGAAACTTCCTCTTCTCCTCGGCTATGTTCTGGATCAATGAGTATCACATTGACGGTCTCCGTGTGGATGCCGTCAGCTCCATGCTCTATTTGGACTTCGGCCGAAATGACGGCGACTGGGTTCCCAACAAGTACGGCGGCAAGGAAAATCTGGAGGCCGTTGACTTCCTCCGGGTACTGAACCGTCTGGTCTTTAAGTGGCATCCGGATGTGCTGATGGTGGCGGAAGAATCTACCTCTTGGGAGCATGTCACCGGCCCGCTGGAGCAGAGTGACATGGCACTTGGCTTCAACTTCAAGTGGAACATGGGCTGGATGAACGACGCCCTGCACTATCAGAAGATGGACAGCTACTTCCGTCAGTTCAATCATCGGGATCTGACTTTCCCGCTGGTGTATGCCTTCAGCGAGAACTACATTCTGCCCATCAGTCATGATGAGGTCGTTCACATGAAGGGCAGCATGCTGGGCAAGATGCCCGGAGATGACGAGGCCAAATTTGCCGGTGTGCGTGCGTTCTATGTCTACATGATGACCATTCCCGGCAAAAAGCTGAACATCATGGGCACGGAGATCGGTCAGTTCAACGAATGGCACTATGAGTATTCTCTGGACTGGCATCTGCTGCAGTATCCCCAGCATCAGAAGCATCAGGCATTCTTTAAGGCTCTTAACAACCTCTATCTCCAGCGTTCGGAGCTTTGGGAGATTGATGATGACTGGGCCGGTTTCCAGTGGATTGAACCTAACGACGCCAATGGAAACACCCTGATCTATATCCGCAGGGATAAAAAGCAGCACGAGCTGATTGTAGCGGTGAATTTCTCCCCCATCCATCACAAGCAGTACTGCATGGGTGTTCCTGTGGCCGGCACTTACGAGGTACTCTTCGATTCTGACGCTGAGGAATTCGGCGGTCAGGGCCGTGGCCAAACAAGCCCCGTCAAGACCTTTGCCAACCCCTGCCACGGGTTCAGTAATTCGCTGTTGGTGGATCTGCCTCCCTACTCCGGTGTCATTCTTCGCTGCAGCCGCAGAAACCCTGTGCGCAAGAGTTCTTCCGGAAAGGCATCCAAGGCGAAATCCGCCAAATCTGCAAAATTCGAAAAGAAAGCCAAGAAAAGGCTTTGATTTTTAAGCAAAATACGCATCAAATTGAATTTCGGTTCAGTTTGTACCCGTTTCTGCATATATTGAGCGAGAGGTGACTTTATCATGAAAAAGGAAATGGTTGCCATGCTGTTGGCAGGCGGACAAGGTTCCAGATTGTACGCCCTGACCAGTCAGGTGGCAAAACCCGCCGTTCCTTTCGGCGGAAAGTATCGCATCATTGACTTTCCCTTGTCCAACTGCGTCAACTCCGGTATTGACACTGTTGGCGTCCTGACCCAGTACCAGCCCCTGAAGCTGAACTCTTACCTCGGTAACGGTCAGCCTTGGGATTTGGACCGTTCAGACGGCGGTCTGCACATCCTTCCCCCCTATGTTCAGAAGGGCGATGTGGGCACTTGGTTCAAGGGTACTGCCAATGCAATTTATCAGAATATCAACTTTATCGACGAATATGATCCCGACTATGTCCTGATTCTCTCCGGCGACCACATTTACAAGATGGATTACGAGCAGATGCTGGCTCATCACAAGGCACAGCAGGCAACCGCCACCATCTCCGTACTGGAGGTTACCATGGAAGAGGCAACCCGCTTCGGCATCATGAATGTGGATGAAAACGACGTCATCTACGAGTTTGAGGAGAAGCCCGCTCACCCCAAGAGCAATCTGGCTTCCATGGGTATTTACATCTTTGACTGGCCCAAGCTGCGCCAGTATCTGATTGATGACGAAGCCGACCCCAACTCCTCCAACGACTTCGGCAAAAACATCATCCCCGCCATGCTGGCCAACGGAGAAAAAATGGCCGCCTATCGCTTCAAGGGCTACTGGAAGGATGTGGGCACCATTCAGTCCCTGTGGGACGCCAATATGGACATGCTGGATGTGGCTAACCCCGACGGAATCAATGTCTATGACTCCGAATGGCCCATTCTGGCCCGCAATCCCATCCGTCCTCCCCACATCACCGGCGCCAGCGCTGTGGTAAAGGATTCTCTTGTGACCGATGGCTGCAAGATTTACGGCGATGTGACTCACTCCGTTCTCTTCCACTCCGTTACCGTGGAAAAGGGCGCAACGGTGACCAACAGCGTCATCATGCCCAACACGGTCATTAAGGCCGGCGCTGTGGTGGATCACGCCATTGTGGCGGAAAACGCCGTGGTCGGCGTGGCCGCTCAGGTGGGTGTGGAAACAGAGGATGGTGCGTCCGGCGTTACGGTTGTGGCCGACGGCGTTGTTCTCAAACCCGGTGTTAAAATCCCCTACGGTGCTATCTGCACCGAATCTCCGAAAGGTGGTGACGAGGAATGACCACTCAGCTGCACGGCATTCTCTTCGCCTATCGTGACAATCTGCACCTGCGGGAGCTGACCAGCCACCGCACCGTGGCCTCCATTCCCTTCGGCGGCCGGTATCGTATGTGCGACTTCATGCTCTCCAACATGGTCAACGCCGGTATCACCGACATTGGCGTGGTCATGCAGGAAAAGTGCCAGTCTTTGCTGGACCATCTGGGCAGCGGTAAGGACTGGGATCTGGCCAGAAAGCGCGGCGGTCTCCGTGTGCTTCCTCCCTTCACTCAGGCTCGCACCTTCCGTGGCAAAATGGAAGCTCTTTACGCCGTTTACAGCTATCTGGACGACATTCGTCAGGACTATGTGGTGATGGCCGACGGCGATCTGGCCTGCAACATTGATCTGGAAGCCGTATTCGACGAGCATATCAAGAGTGGCGCTGACATCACCGCCGTCTGCACCAAGACCCTCTCCGGCGACCCCAAGCTGTCCACCTACTTTGATGTTGCCGAGGATGGCCGCATCGTGGATGTGCTGGACGGACCCAATGTGCCTGTTGGTCTGGAATCCCTGAAGGTTTACATCCTCTCCACCAAAAAGCTGCTGGAGCTGGTGGATTACTGTGCTTCTCACAACATGGATTCCTTTACCATCAGTGTGCTGCTGGGCATGAAGGACAAGCTGAATATCCGTGCCTTTGTGTATGAGGGCTATGTGGCTCGCCTCACCAGTGTGGCCGGCTACTACAACCGCAGCATGGAGCTGCTGGACGAAACGGTCAGCGCACAGCTCTTCAACCCCGACCACCCCATCTGCACCAAGGATCGCAGCGATCCCTCCACCTACTACGGACCGGAATCCAAATGCGTCCACTCTCTGGTGGCAGACGGCTGCATCATTGAAGGCACGGTGGAGGACTGCGTGATTTTCCGCGGCGTCCATGTGGGCAAAAATGCCGTGGTCAAGAACTGCGTCCTGATGCAGGACACCGTGGTGGAGGATTCCGCTTCCATCCGCTATGTCATTGCAGACAAGGATGTCACCATCAAAGCCCATCGGACTCTGTCCGGTCATGCCAGCTACCCCTTGGCAATCGACAAGGGCTGCATCATCTGATACCACTTTCTAGCCCGGGATCCATTTGGGTTCCGGGCTACATTCAATGAAAGGAATCATGATATGAACATCTTATTCGCCGCCTCTGAGGTCGCTCCCTTTATCAAAACCGGCGGTTTGGCCGATGTTGCCGGATCTCTTCCCCCCGCTCTGGCGGAGCTGGGGCATGATGTCCGTGTGATTCTCCCTCTGTACGAGGAAATCGGTGAAAACTGGCGTCAGGAAATGACCTTCGTCAAATACTACTATGTGCGTCTGGGCTGGCGCAGCCTGTACTGCGGCCTGTTTCAGCTGGAACGCAACGGCGTCACCTATTATTTCGTGGATAATGAGGCATACTTTAAGCGTCACGGTCTGTACGGCCACTTTGATGACGCCGAGCGCTTTGCCTTCTTCTCCCGTGCTGTGATTGAAACTCCGGACCAGATCGACTGGGCCCCCGACATCATCCACTGCAACGACTGGCAGACGGCTCTGGTGCCCATCTATCTGCTGGAGGAGCGTTATCACCGCCGCACTCTGGCACAGACCAAGAGCGTGTTCACGATTCACAACATCGAGTATCAGGGCCGTTACGGCCGTGAGGTGCTGATGGATGTGTTTGGTCTGGATTACAGCTATTTCAACGAAAACATGCTGAAAATGTACGACGATGTGTCCATGATGAAGGGCGCTATCTACGCCAGCGATTATGTGACCACCGTTTCCCCCAACTATGCCAACGAGCTGCAGTACTCCTTCTATGCCCACGGTTTGGAAGGCGTCATTGCCGCCAACCGCTACAAGATGCGGGGCATTCTTAACGGCATCGACATGGCTGCCAACGATCCCGCCACCAGCGAGAGCATCTTTGCCAACTACACCAGCAAGAAGCACAAGGGCAAGGCCGCCTGCAAGGCAGACCTCCAGTCCAAGCTGGGTCTTCGTCAGGACCCCAATGTTCCCATTGTGGCCTGCGTGTCCCGTCTGGTGGGGCACAAGGGCTTTGAACTGGTCACTCAAGCCTTCCACAGCATGATGGAAATGAACATCCAGTTCGTGGTTCTGGGCACCGGCGAATGGGGTTATGAGCAGTTCTTCCGCAACGCTCAGATTCAGTATCCCGGCCGAGTGAGTACCAACCTGATGTACTCCGCTCCCCTGTCCAACGCCATCTACTCCGGCGCTGACATCTTCCTGATGCCCTCCATTGCGGAGCCCTGCGGTCTGAGCCAGATGTTCGCTATGCGTTACGGCACCGTCCCTGTGGTTCGCACTACCGGCGGTCTGGCTGACAGCGTGCCGCCTTACCAGCCCAACGAGGATACCGGTCTTGGTTTCACCTTCGGCAGCGTCAACCCCTGGGACATGCTGGATGCCGTCCGCCGTGCAGTGGATGTGTATCAGCTGGATCCCAAGGCTTGGAGCCGCTTGGTGACCCGGGATATGGAAGCTGATTTCAGCTGGGATCGTTCTGCTCTTGAATATCAGGAAGTTTACCAGAGAATTCACCCCTGAAGTCTCTGAAATCCATTGAAATATCAAGGTTTTCTTGACAGCGATACCGATTTTTGCTAAATTGGTATCGCTGTATTTAAGCAATGTGAGTTTTTAACATGGAGGAATATCCAATGAAATATTCAAAGGACGATTTTAAGCTGCTGATTTCCGAGAAATTGCGGCGCAATTTCGGCATGGATCCCGCAGATGCAGATCGCCAGCAGATGTTTAAAGCCTGTGCTATGGTGATTCGCGACATGATGAGCGAACACGGTGTTACCACCCGTGCCGAAGTCACTAAGAAACAGGCACGCCAAGTGCATTACCTCTCTCTCGAATTTCTGATGGGCCGTTCTCTTGAAAAGAACGCCTTTAACCTTGGAGTACTGGAGCCCTTGAAGGCCGCCATTGAGGACATGGGCTTCAAGGCTGCCGACCTCTTTGAGGCCGAGCCCGACGCTGGTCTGGGCAACGGCGGTCTGGGCCGTCTGGCTGCCTGCTATCTGGATTCCATGACTACGCTGGAAATTCCCGCCACCGGCTACTCTATCTGCTATGAGCTGGGCATCTTCTGCCAGAAAATCATCGACGGCAAGCAGGTTGAGCTGGCTGACAGCTGGAAGGAAATGGGCGACGCATGGCTCATGTCTCACCCCGGCGATGCCGAGACCGTCCGCTTCGGCGGCACCGTTTCCACTCACTGGGAGTACGGCCGCTGCATCGTGGAGGAGTCCGGCTTTACCTCCGTTCTGGCAGTTCCCTGCGACATGAAGATTGCCGGCTACAAGACCGATTTCGTCAATAACCTCCGTCTGTGGGAGGCCAAAAGCGCCGTGCCCGTGGACATGAACTACTACTCCACCGGCGAATATCTCCGTGCCGTGGAGTCTCAGGCCATGGCTGAAGTCATTTCCAAGGTCCTCTACCCCGCCGACAACCATCCGGAAGGCAAGAGCCTGCGTCTGAAGCAGCAGTACTTCTTCGTGTCTGCTACCATTCAGTCTATCTTCCGCAAGCACCTGCAGCAGTACGGAACCCTGCACAACTTCCACGAAAAGCACGTCATTCAGATTAACGACACCCATCCTACGCTGGTCATTCCCGAGATGATGCGTCTGATGATGGATGAGCACGGCATGAGCTGGGAGGATGCATGGTATATCACCACCCACACGGTGGCTTACACCAACCACACGGTGCTGGCTGAGGCTTTGGAGCGCTGGCCCCAGAACTTGGTTGCCTCTCTCCTGCCCCGCATCTGGATGATCCTCTGCGAGATCAACGACCGTTATCTGGACGAACTGCGAACCTTCTTCCACGGCGACGAGCACAAGCTGCAGGAAATGGCCGTTATCTGGGGCGGCGAGGTTCGCATGGCAAACCTCTGCGTTGCCGCCTGCTTCGCTGTCAACGGCGTTTCTGCCCTGCACTCTGACATTCTCCGCAAGGATGTGTTCCACTCCGCTTGGCTGCGCACCCCTGAAAAATTCCGCAATGTCACCAACGGCGTGGACCACCGCCGCTGGCTGACCGAGGCCAACCCGGAGCTGCACAGCCTGATTTCCGACTGCATTGGCGATGACTATTTGATTCATCCCGAGGAGATCAGCGGATTGGAGGCCTTTGCAGACGATCCTGCCGTACTCAAGCGCATGGGTAAGATCAAGCGGAACAACAAGGTCAAGTTTGCCGAGTATGTCAAGAAGGAATACGGTATTGACGTCAATGTGGACGCCATCTTTGATGTGCAGGTCAAGCGCCTTCACGAGTACAAGCGGCAGCTGCTGAATATCCTGAACATTCTTCATCTTTATCTGGAGATCAAGCAGAATCCCAAGGCAGAATTCACCCCTCAGGTGTTCTTCTTCGGTGCCAAGGCTGCTCCCGGTTACGTCGTCGCTAAGCGCATCATTGAGCTCATCAACTCCGTTTCCTACCACATCAACAACGATCCCGACTGCAAGGGCAAGCTGCAGGTGTTCTTCTTGGAGAACTACCGCGTTTCTCTGGCCGAGAAGCTGATGCCCGCCGCTGAGATTTCGGAGCAAATCTCCACCGCCGGCAAAGAAGCATCCGGCACCGGCAATATGAAGTTCATGATGAACGGCGCCATCACCATTGGCACCATGGACGGCGCCAATGCGGAGATGTACGAGAAGTTGGGAGATGAAAACATCTTCATCTTCGGTCTTCGTGCCCACGAGGTGGAAAAGCTGAAGCAGCAGGGCTACAACTCCTATCCTTACTACAACAACAGCCCCATTCTCCGCAATATACTGGATCTCATCAGCCACGGCTTCTCCGACGGAAAGAGTTATCCCGACATCACCAACCGTCTGCTCTTTGGTCAGGGCTGCCCTGCCGACGAGTATCTGCTGCTGGCCGATTTCGAGAGCTACCGCCACACTCACGCCGCTCTGGTGGAGGCCTACAAGGATCAGGAGGCATGGAACCACATGGCTTTGATCAATGTGGCCCGCTCCGGCATCTTCGCCGCCGACCGCTCCATCACGGACTACGCTGAAACCATTTGGCATGTGGATCATCGCTGATTCCTGTAAACAGAAAATTTTTACCCCCGATGAGATTTCTCATCGGGGGTTTCTTTTTATTTCCTCGGTACAGGAACGATTCTTCTCCGCAAACTGCTACTATCCCTTGTTTCTTCGCTCAAATAATCCTATAATGGAGAAAAGAACTTTGCGTCGAAAGGAGTGGTTTATATGCGTTGTCCGCATTGCGGGGCTACGGTTAAAATCAGAGGCAGACAATGGGAATGTGGCTTTTGCGGTGATTTTGGTGTTTTAACCGCATCACAGCTAAGCCAACCTTTCAACCATGTACAGCAAGAGAAACCTGAAACAATTTCCGTTTCTTTTCCCCTATCTTACAATGTGAATCTTCCGGAAACATGGAAAGAGATGAAGTCCACCCTTCGAAATATACTTTCAGAGCCTTCCGATCAGTTGATCACAAAACTCGGTGCGACGGTAATTTACGAAATCTGCCATGCGCTCTCTGATCCAAAGCGCAAGCTCTCTGACGAGAAAAAGCGCAAGCTTGAGCTTTTCCTGAAATACACCCCCGATTTGGGCGCTGTTCCCTCGGTCTCTACCATTGTCACTGCATCTAAACTGCCAATTTCCCAGCATGAAATTGAAGTTTACATAACTATTGGTCAACTTTCTAAATCCGTCTGTGGCTGCTTTTGGCAGGAGCTAATCCGGCTCCTGCCTTCTGAGGATGACCCGGACCAAATTGGCGATCTGTTTCTGCATCTCGGCCATATTTATCAGTACTTTGCTTCTGATTCCTGCGATGATTTAGATTCTGAGCGGCAAAGCGAACTGGAAGAGGCCTTCGAATACCATTGGAATCACCACAGATACCTTCCCCCGATGTGAATGCAGCATAGCGCATCTGTGTACCGGTGATAGCAGTCGCCTGGACGATGACTGCCGTGATGTTCTGGTTCACAAATTCCCAGACTGCTTTCACCATTTCCGTTCAGAGGATTTGATGTATCTCGAGTGTTTTATGCTGATTTCCGAAGTTTTAGACTCGGATGATTCGATGGGGGCTTGCTATGTGGAACGCACTACAGACTGTGACTCCCACTGGCTGGAAGAATAAGTTGGAGCAGATGAAGTTCTTGAGCTGCTTTGAGCCTTTCTCTGTCTGCAAAACACAGACAGAGAAACTATGCGACATATTCCACTTCAATGTCGCGGCAATATAGCGCATACCGGAACTCTATTGCTTGACTCTGAACAGTGGATGTACCATTGATCAGAGTTTCGTCAGCCGCAAAATATCTGCCCGTGCTTAAATATCTGGAACTAATTATGTTACAGCAGGCACTCTGAATCACAAAAGCAGAAGAAAAATTACTGCGTAAATCACTGTCATCTCGGCAGAGCCTCCAATTCTCCTTTCAGTTGTAGCACACTCAGCCGCAGGCCTTCTGTCTGATACATACTCTTTATTTACAAAATCAACATAAAATGTTAAAATTTAAACAAAGTTATTTTTCTAGGCAACACCACTCCTTGAGTTGTTGCCTGTATCCGACAGTTCCGTTGGTTCTGTTACAAACTTTAGATGAAGAGGGTACGAGAATCATGACCAAATCAAAAAGAATTGCTGTATTGCTGCTCTGCTGCGCACTGATCTTTTCACTTACAAGCTGTTCCGGTCACGCTGGAGAATCGGAATGGGGCGCAACCTGCCAGATCAGCGTTGACAATCTGCCTGTCGAATTAGACACTCTGCCCCAGTCGGTGAAGGATGATCTCATGTTTTCTTTCTACTTGACCGGAACTTCCAACGATGAACGCTACTCGGTTGAATTGACAGATGAAAACGGCTTTTCAGCTCAGTTAGATATGCTGCCAGGCTCCTATTCGGTGGGGCAGGTGTATGTACGCGAAGTGGGCGGACTTCCGATTGAGGCAGAGCCTCAGACCGATTCGGTTATACTGACCAAGGACACAGAAACTTCTCTGACCATCTCAGTAACCACCGCACAGGAGTTAGTCTCCTTTATTCAGCAGTGCACACCATCCGATGAAATCATGTCGGCAGAGAACTTCTCTCGCAAGATTCAATACGCAGGCACTGTAATGGATCTGAATGATCTTGCTGAGCAAATGCATTTTGTGGATTCTCGCACCTCTTCCCTCGCTCCCGGTGATGTGGCCTATCTTGTGTCAGACAGCACGAATGCCGTCCATATGATCGTCAAAAACACTACCGAGGCTTCAATTCCGGCTACGCAAGCTAGCTGCATCGGCTTCCGCTTTTCAGGTTGCAACGCTATTTTGCCTCAGGGGCTTGCGGTAGGTACAGCTCTGGAAACAGTCACCCATGCGGATTCCGGCATTTTGAAAACGCCAAGTTACTGCCGCGGCACTCCACTCATTGGAATGGACATCGACTCTACAGAGCTGGTTTACATCGACCCGGAGTCGGGTGATCGTATTACCTGCAGTGTAAATTCTTCCGCTCCCTTCATCAGCGGAATTACTTACGAATTTGAGCAGTATCAGTAAGTAGGAGGGGCAAAATGAAACAAATTGGTTTGATTTTAAAAGTAAATCTTCTATCTTTACTGGCACTTCCGCTTCTAATTCTCTCCGGGATTTTCAATCTCGCTCAAAAGGCGCTGGAAAAAGCTATCGTCTTTGTGGGTGTCGGCGTGGCTCTTCTGGCCCTCCTTGCACTCAACGCCCTGTTTAATAATCCCAATGGTTTTTTGGAGGGGATTGGCTATATCTTTGCTTTTCTTGTGATTGGCGGATCAATTATACTCTTGGTTCTTGCGGTGCTGGTGCTTTGCGGCAGTATTGCTGCCACTGTGCTAACCGTCATTGTCTCTGTGGCAATGGCTATTCTGAACATGGGTGGCGAATTATTCCGCTCCGGTTATCTGTATCTTTACGACATCTGCTACGAAGATATGGAACAACTGAAGTCCTCTGACGCTCCGAACAGCCGCTTTGGATGTATCTTTTGGTACTTGCTGTACGGCCTGCATCAGGCATTCGTGTTCCTGTTTTCTATGATGTTCCCCCTTTCTCTGATCGCCTCGGTTGGATTTGTCGGTTATTCTATTTACAGTGTCTATCATGCCGTTCACAGCACCTTTGGCATTGGCATTTTCTCCTATTTGAAGTTGTTCCCTGTCACGAATGTCGTATTTACTGTACTTGACTTTGCACTTATTGTGACCTCTGTTGTAGTGGTTCTAATTTCTTTGGGTATTGAATGGAGTGAATGGGGCGAATCCCTCAAATTCGCTTCGCAGAGTGCAGATTCCAACTGGAACTCCTTTGTGATTCAGTACGGTTCATCGGACTTTGCAGACGATACAAGCTTCGTTTTTTCTGCTGGGCAAAGCCAGCAGCGCTGCCAACAGTACATGGAGGTACTGAATGACCTGTTTGATAACTGCGAATCTGTCTATGAACAGGTCTCAACCGCTACCCAACAGGAACAGGATTCCAATTTACAGTATTTATTCTCTGAATATCTGGAAACACTTCAGCTGATTCACGATCAAATTCCTTCTGCTCCGGGAACCATTCAATGCAGTACATTTGAGCAAAAAATAATTCCGTTGATTCAAACTGCCCAGCGAAAGGAAAAAGAAATCCAGAAAGATGTGCTCCGTATTTTGAAAAAGCACAGCACTGCAGCGCAAAAAAACAACACCGAGATTGATTTCTTCAGCGGATGCACGACCCAAGATGAACTGCAGAGTCGCTATCATGCCTTGTGTAAGATCTATCACCCAGATGTAGGCGGTCACACCGAAACGTTCCAGCAGATACAGGCACAGTACGAGCAAAAGCGTACTGCAATGAACATTGCGAATTCAAATTCCAAAACCGTTTGATGTATAAATCAAATTTCATTTTCAGATTTTTGCAAGTACCACCGGAATCGTTACAATCTCCTTCCCCCCGATGTGAACGAGTCTAAACCCCAGCTAAGTATCGATGATGAAAGCCTGGAACGCACTACAGGCTGTGCCTCCCACTGGCTGGCTGGAAGAACAGGACGATGCTCAGCAGATGCTTGATCTTCTCTAACAGAACCCTTACGAGAGAACAAGCTGAATGGATCCGCGCTTAGGAATACTCAAAAAACACTCCTCAATATTTCTCCCGATTTTAGCGGCAAAAAGGGCTATGGAATTTTGTTCCATAGCCCTTTTTTCACATTCTTTCATTCGCTTTTCTGCGGAAGGACAGCCATATCAGGCCGCCAAGTGATCCTGTGCAAAGCACAAACCACAGCATCCATGGAGCCGAATCACCCGTCTGCGGCACAGGATTATCAGACATAGAATCGGAGCCGGCATCTTCCACTTGAAAAATCCACTCTATTTCGCTCAAAAATTCCGCCTGCTGATTATTTACGGTCACCGGCACGGTCAGTTCCACTCGCAGCTCTGTGCTGTCCCGATACGGCACAACACCAAGTTCGATTGGCTTCACAGCAGAATCAGCCGCCATACCATCAAACACCAGCTGTTCTCCCGTCCAGACACGAAGCGTCAGCATCGAGAGCAGTTCGGTCAGTGTTTCCTGCCTTGTCGCATCCGCTGTGTCGATTAGCGGGGACATGGAGGAAATGTACAGGTGCACCGGCTTCTTTTCCTCGGTATGGTTGCGGATTTCAATGATTTGCTCCCGTACATCCCCTGGCATAACTCCTTTGAAGGAAGGAAACAGGTCGGTGTCGGATGCCTGTGATCCCGGTGAAACCGTAAAATCCCCCTGCAAGTCCTTAACCGTCAGAACCGAAGTCCCCTCTGCCGCAAAGGCAGCACCAGCCATCCCCACAGAAAGGCTCAGCACCAAAAGCAGAGTGAAAAACCATCTGCAATCCCGTTTCAATTGAACCCTCTCCTCTCTGCTGTTATGGTGCAATAGGGGTGGCAGTCTGCATCAGACTGCCGTCGCTTTTGGCTTCGACTACCTTCCACGCATCCTGAACGGCGGCGGCAGGGTCTGCCTGAATGGACTGGGTCGAGATGTCCACCACAATCCCCGCCTGTTTCAACTCACAACGGTCAATCAGGTTTCCAGTCTTAGTTCCCGGCTTCAGCGGCATCTTATAGTAGTAGATGCCATCCACCAAAAGCCAGTTCTCGCCCAAGGTTGCAGGATAGGAGATCGTGTAGTCCGAGTCCGGAACCAGGATTTGATTGGAAACACTGCCATCGGGTCCTTCTTTATAAATCGTTACGCGGCAGCGGACATAAATCGGCACATTTCCGTTATTCTGCACGGCAACATCGGTCTTAACCGTGCCGTCGAAGGTTTCCAGCACCTCAGGAGTCACTGTACCGGAAGCAAAGTTGTTTTGCAGCGCATGGGCTCTCATGAGGTAGGCAACGGTTCCTCCAAGGACGGCACAACATAGAAGGGCAGCTGCCAGCACGGCAAACAGAGTTTTTGTTCGTTTTTTCAAGGCAACCGCCTCCTTCACTGCTTTTTGTTTTTCTTGGAATCCTCACCCGAGAACCATTTCCGATTGATCCGCTCAGTTTGGATCGTGACGGTATGTTCATCGCCGATGACGACACTGACCCGTCCTGTGTCGTCCACTCCTGTGATCGTTACCGTATCACGCCAGTTCCAGTCACTGTCTTTTTCCACCAGATAGCTGCCCACCGGAAGGGTAACTGAACTCTGGCCGCTGCCGGTGCTGACATCCACCGGGATGACATAGCTCTGATTCGTTTCCGACACCACACGGACATAGTTCTGATTTGAAGCCGCTCCCTCTGCGCAATACTCCTTCAAAATCAGCTTACCGAAGAAATCGTGGCGGGCACAGCCCTGAGCGTCCGTCAGGACAGGGCCCTGACTGGCTTCTACATACTTCTGTTCCTCCGGAGTCCCCTGATCCACATACATCCGAGTAGGCAAATCCTGAATTTCAACCACTTTTTTCCCGTTTTCCGCAGGATTCCACATCTCAAGCTTGACAATCAGAGTCAGGAAGGGATGAACATAGTGTTCCGTAAACACGCCGACCAGCGTATAGGAATCCGCAGGTGCATTCGGGTCGATCTTCTGGGTTTTCGCAAACTTCAAGCGCAGTTTTCCGGTGTAGTTGGCATCATTCGAGTCAGTGGCTGTAACGGTACAGATTACTGGGTACAGATCCATGTTCTGACTGATGGTAGTGCCGCAGAAGGCGTTCCAGTCGGTCATTGTCCCCTGATGATTCCACTGCCACTCACTGAACGCTTGATTTTTACCCAGCTTCTTCTCCAAGGCAAGAATCGGGTCCACATCCAAGGCGTTGCCCTGCTCGTCCACAAAGCTGCGGGTCCCCGGCTCCACATTCTCTATATGGAGCACGGAGCCGTCAAGGTCATGGTAAGTAACCTGATAGGCTTCATGGTACACAGCGGTATAGGTCATGTCATCAAACAGCTGGGGCGTCGTCAGAAGGAACTGGCGCTCCTTCGTCACCTCAGTGCCCGGATTATTTGCATCCACATACCCAGTATACCATCCAATAAACTTATAGCCGGGATAGTCCTTTGCATCCAGCTGCATTCGATGGCTGGGCGCCTTTTGCAGCGAACGGACATCCTCCGGATTTTCGCCATTCTGCTGAATCACGGAGTCAATGTTGCTGTTTGCCTTTACGGACGGTGCCATAAACACCGGCCAAAGGTCCATATTATGCTTCACAACTCCATCCGTCGTCGCAAACACCAGTTTGGCCGCTTCCACCTCTGCCCGGCCCACAAAGCGATGGACATTGCCGCTTTCCGGCCGACTTTCCGTCCAGCCAACGAAGCTGCAATCAGAAGCACTGATCTGGTCACTGGGCTCAGGCATAATGCCGATTGTCTCACCGGTCTCACGCACTACCGCCTGAACCAAATTCTGTTCATCCCGGTGATACACGATCAATAGCGGATTATAGTGGGCGATAAAGCGATAGCTCTTACCAGCGATGACTTCGCCGGTTACGCTATACTGGTTGGGTCCCGGCGTCAGCTTCAGTTCCTTGCGTTTTCCGTCCACCTCAACACTCAGGGATGCCAGATGATATTTTGCGCCCTCCGGGTCTCGGACCAGAACCTGTGTCACGGAGTCCTCTGCGGTCACGGTGACTTTTACTTTGCCCGGTTCCCCTTCGATTGGCTGCATTGTATAGGTCGGTTTGTTTGGTTTATTGACATCCATACCATCCGGCAGATTGACCAGCTGATGGATGGTCGTGGTGGTTTCGATCTGGTACTTGGCATAGACCGGATACACATCCTGAGCCTCATACACCTTGGCGCTGTCCGTGATCAGATACGGCTTCACCGTGTAGATATCCGAGGTGCAATAGAGCTCTCCGCTGACATTGTAGATTCTGTTCCACGCGTCGGAGCCCTCTTTCACTTCGGCAGAGCTAATCCAACCCAAAAACGCATAGCCCGGACGGTCGGTAAATCCAACCTCGGGCGATTTCTGACTGGTCACCGTCACCGAAATTGGGGATTCCGGTCGATCCACCGGAACGGAATCCACCATCGTCTGGTGCTGGGGGTACTGGTACGAATACACCAGATCCTCCGCCAAGAGAATCGGGTCCTCATAACGGCGGGTCACACTCTGCTGCTGTTCCGTTCCGTCCGCACCCACGCCGTGGAAGGTGATCTGCGCCGTAACCATCGCTCTGCCATAGTATTCCTTTTGAGGCTCCAGCTGGGCGATACTCATGGGATTATTAGCCACGGTCCATGCATCCTGCTGGGACTCCAGCGTCCAGAAATGCAAACTATATTTTTCACTGGTCGGCTGAAAGACAAATCCGTTCTCCACTCCCTGTATCTTGCCGGAACCCGGAAAATCCGTGTCCACATACACCGCCGGCTTCTCCTCAGGAATAGTCGGCTGGGCGCAGTAATTGTGGGAATACACCGCCATGGGCGCCACAATCTTTGTATTGGCGTCATATGCATCTCCGCATAGCTCCGTTTCTCTGGTATGCTTCACATGCTGGCTGCCCCAGTGCAGCACCTGCTCATCACGGAACGCAGGCCCATCCACACCATGGAAACCTTCCTCGTAGTCATACCAGACAGAGGCATATTTCTTGGATTCACCGGAGACGCCGCTGTTCGTGGGGGTAAGCGCCTTTACGCAATAGGTAACCTCGTACTCAAAGCGAGCCACATAGGTCACCGGCTCTGTGATTTCCGGCAGATAGTATTTCGGCTCCCGGCTGACGCAGACCTCATTTCCGCCGTCCAAACGCTGATACCAGCCCTTAAAGCGATAGCCGTCCGGGAAACTGCCGTCTGCATTTTTACCGACAGCGTTGATATAGACCCGGTCTCCGTCTGCCGCAACCTCCGTATAGCCCACACCTTCCCGCTCCGCAGGTTTGTCCAGACTATCCCTATCATGTCCCTCAAACTCAGTTTGAACATAGAGCATGGAGTCGACAAAGATGGGATAGAGGTCCATTTCTTTTTCAATCGGGTCGCCTGTGACATAGAACGCATTCTGTGCCTTAATCTCATTGAGCTGTTTGGAGGTAATGGCGGAATACCCCATTTCACCGGGCTTTTCGCTGTTGGGGATGGTCGTCCACCCGTAGAAGGACACGCCGCTGCCCGGCGACGCAGGAATCTGATTTGGAAGGGCATCCTCATAGCGGAACCAGCCGTCTTGAAGCACGGTACCGTCGATCTTATGGAAGGTAACCTCCGCTTCTACTGCGGCTATGAACAGGTCATTATCCTGTGCGCTCACTCGGATGTTCGTTCCCTTATCCGGAATTCTTTTGGCCGGGTCCGAGGTAATCGCCAGCAGCTTATGGATATCATCCGTGACCTGTTTCATCACGGAACGCTCCTGATACCAGCCAATCAGACGGTAGCGGTCATTGAGGGCGGCAGTCAGTGTCACCTTCTGCTCCTCGCTGGGATGCACGCCCTGAATCGCAAAGGAGAACGGGTCTGTTGTAGTCACAGCCTGATGAACCAGCATGGTGGAATCAATGGTCACCGACCCGGCCTCCGGGAAATCAAAGGTAGCTGCCACAGAGCTGCCATGCACCGGAATACCCAGATCATTATCCATGACCCACTTGTTATAATGGGGTTCTTGATTATGATACATGGTTGTACGCACACTGGTACTGGAAAAATCGAAGTCCCGTTCTTTCCAGAAGCTCACATGGCGATACTCCTCGTCCCCGACAGGACTGCACTGAGGGCCGTCGCCCCCGCCGGACGCAGGAATCTTAGCGCCGCTCACAATATCACTGGGGCGGAAATAGGAATGGCGAATCTGCGATCCGTCCTGAACCAGCTGGGCAATACCGCTGATATTGGCATTACGCCGGACGATTGGGATAAACACAAATGAGTTTCGCTGAAATGAACTGATATTACCAGCATAGTGACAGCGTTCTACAACAGAATTGCCGCGCAGTGCCCCTGCAATGCCGCCGCCATAGCCTGTGTCATTCTCTGCCACCGCTAAATGGGTTTCAACAGAAAAATC
>JAHHSJ010000027.1 GCA_020025295.1 Oscillospiraceae bacterium
GGTGGAATACTCATAACCGTCACCTGAAGATATGCCCCGGTCCAAAGCACCTTGCGATATGCGGTGTTCTGTATGGCAGCACAGTGAAGGTTCCCAATTCCCGGCTCAACCCCCTCCGGGGACAAGGCGCTTCGGCTGGTTCGATTCATACACATTACCTCCGGTAAAACAGCTTCCGGCTTAGTTTATGCGCCGTTTTTCCCCTTTGTGCCGCCTCATAGGTGCAAAAAAGACCTCTGATATGGGTCAGAGGTCTTTTTCCACACCTTATGCCACTTTCTGCGGCGACAGGGTGCTGATATTACAGTTCCGATTGCGGCTCCACTCTTTGCCCATACGGACCAGCAGAAGAACGGCAGGCACCAGCATGAGAACATCAAATACGCCCACGATCATGTAGGAAAGGTCCGTGTCCAGCACGGGAGGCAATGTACTGAGGAAATTATTCAGAATATGCATGAACATGGTCACACGGAGATCCCGGGTTCTGGCATACACAAGGCCGTAGGCCACGCCCATGATGGCGGTATAGACGCACTGGACCGGCTCGCCGTGCCAGATGCCGAAGGCAATGCCGGAAAGCACGATGGGAAACCAGCCTGCCCGGACTTTTTCAAGAGAAAGGAACACCAAGCCGCGAAACAGCAGTTCTTCCACGATGGGCCCAACCACTACTACGGACAGGAACACCCAAACATAAGGCTCGGTTTCCGCTGCGGTCCAAGTATCGCCGTGGCTCTGAAGGCTTTCGCCCAGAAACGGAATCTCCTTCAGCCCCAGTTCCAGCACAGCGAACCACGCACCGGAAACGCCCCGCAGACCCAGCGCAATCACCGAAACGGAAAGCAGCATACGCCGATTAAGCGATGCTCTGGGCGGTTCCTCCGTCTGCTTCTTCCGGTGGCAGAGGGCATAAAGCCACAGCGCATACAGCACCGTGAGGATGGTGGCCGCAATGGTATCCAGCATGAAGGTGTTGGCTGCAAACACCTCCGGGTCCATGAGGTAGTAGCCGGCAGTCATGACCAGCTCGATGACGACCTGATATAGCAGAATGGCAAGCACCGCCATTCCAAGTCCAAATCCGATTCTCTTTGCTTTTTCTAACATAAGTCCCTTCCTTCCGATGTAGTTTTCGTGCCGTATCTTATATCCGCACAATGGGATTTCTATTCAGGCTTTTCTACGCCGGGGCAGCAAGACCAGCCCCACTCCGGAGGCAACTGCTCCGCTCAGCCAGAGCAGCAACCGTGCGTCATCCCCGGTTTTGGGGGATTCTGTCGGCAGTTTGATGGGCTGCTCCGTTTCCGGCACTGTGGGCCGATTCGGAGTGGGCGACATCGGCTGTGCGATGGGCGTCCACAGAGCTTTCGGCTCCACACGCACATCATACATCCAAGTGCCGTCCATATCCAGTGGTAAACTGATTAAGAATGGGTCCGATTCCGCCTTTCCGGCGTCAGTTTGATAGGATTTGGTCTGAACCACCAGATAAACGCCCACATCCAAGCCTTCCAGCTTGACTACGCCGTCTTTGGTTTCCTCCGTTTTTCCGGAGACTCCATGCTCCAGAGCATAGGCATACAGTTCCTTCGCCTGACGGTTTCGACCCGATGCCGTGGTGTCCGCCATGGACACACCGGAGGGCCGAAACGCATCGTTCAAGAGAACTGCGCCGTCCTGAATCACACCCAACGGATAGACGGTGAACGGAATCCCAGTGGGGTGACTTTCGCTCCCCTGCTCCATTGTCACATGATAATCCACCGTGATGGAGCCTTTTCTCTCTGCCGCAGCAGCCGAATTGTCCCGTCCCATCAACATCAGCGACAACAGGAATACCGCTCCGAACAGCCATGCTTTATTCCTGCGGTGTTTCATAATCTTCCCTCCCGTCCTTCGTTCTCTTTCGTTTCTTCTTTAAAAGATACACAATATAGCACGCAGAAAAAACAATCAAGAATATAACCGCGAGCACCAGCACTTGGGTCTGGAAGGCCCATCCGGTTCCCTGTGGTTCCATCTTCTGCGCCTCGTCTGTCTCTTCAAACGGAACCGCGTGGCCTCGCACCAGAAGACGATGCGTATTCACCGCATAGGGTGTACAGGTCACCAGAGTGACATAGTCCTCGCCGGGGACGATCGACAGCGCCTTCGTTTCTTCCGGCAGCACAGTTAAAATTTGATCGACCTCATAGGCCAGCGTTTTTCCAAGTGTTTTTACATAAAATACATCGCCCAGCTCCATTTTGTCCAAGTCTGTAAACAACAGCTTCGAGGGCAGGCCTCTATGCCCGGTCAAAACCGCATGGGTACTTTCCCCACCCACCGGGAACGAGGTCCCCTCAAAATGGCCCACTCCAATTTGAAGCACATTTTCTTCCGTTCCATGGTATATGGGCAATTCCAGCTTTATTTTCGGTATGGTAATGTAGCCCATCATACCAGAGCCGTTGACATTTAAGGTGTTTGCATACCGTTGGTCCACTTCTTGTTTTTGGGATGAAAACGGGTCCAACAGTTCCATATTTTCCAGCAATTCCCGATTATACGCCCGGGTTGTTTCCATTATCTCGTCCATAACTTCCTGCTTTTGATGAACGATTCCTTCATCATACAGTGAAATGACACGAGAGCTATTCTTCTCATACAGATAATTGCTGATGGTGGGATATAGCAGCACGGAGAATGCAACCAGAAGAACCACGATTCGGATAATGTCATGCCACACTCTTTTACTCATTTCATTCTCCCTGATGTGATATCCTGGGATGGCTGCTCAAAGCAGCCATCCCAACTATGTCGTATTTTACTTACTCCAATCTTACTTGGAGCCCTTTTTTCTGCTGTGCACAAAGCTCACGCTCACGCCCACAATCAGAGCAACTGCGACAACCGTGAAGATCATGGTGCCCATGCCGCCGGTACCGGGCAGGATGGTGCCAGTGCTGTTTTCAATGTCGACGATCTTATCGTCTACCAAAGTGCCGTCCATCTTGATGGTCCAGTCACCGCCGTCGGGATTCACACCCTTGGCAATGGTGACCTTGATGGGAGCAGAAAGCTTATTGTAGCCCTCGGGAGCCGCAGTTTCCACCAGCCAGTAATCGCCGGCGGCAAGGCCGTTCAGGTGCAGGTTGACGCCCGTGGTAATCTCAGTTCCCACAGAGACCATGTCCATGTTGGAGGAAGTCGGATCCACCTTGTAGTTGCCGGCAGTACCGGTGACCTTGATGGCGTTGGTATCTTTCAGCGCATCCTGCTCGCTTCTGTAAATACGGAAGGTTGCGTCTTCCAGCATGGTCTTTGTCCCCTTGATGATCTTGTTGATGTTCAGAGGATAGGTAGGAGTCAGAACTTCCTTGGGAACCGTGGTGGTTGTCTCACCTGGCTGGTTACCGTACTCCAGAGTAACGCTGTTCTTATTCTGAATCACTGCATCACTGTTGACCTTGGCATAGTAGGTGACGGTGAAGGTCTTGCCCACATGAGCCTGATTGTCTCTCACCCACTGGGAGAGGTCCAGAACCATGGCTCTGCCGGTTACAGTGGCTTGCTGAGTTCCGGCAGTTTCGCCTGCAATCTGCACGGAAACGCTCAGGTTAGAGCCGCTCAAAGCAGTGCCGTTGACATCAGCAACAAAGTCCAGACCAGCGGACAGGGTATCGTTGATTTTGTAGACATACGCTGCATAGCCGGTGGTGTCAGGAATGGTGCCGGTGATGGTATAAGTAACTACATTGCCGATTTCGACGGTCTCCTTGTTGGCTTTCTTATCAATGCTGGGAGCCGTGCCCTTCAGGTTTACGCTGTTGGTCGGCTCGGTCACATTAACCAGAGAGGACTGGATGTTCTGAGTGCCGGTCTGATACACCAGATAGTATCCGTAAGCCAAGCTATTGAAGGTGTAGTTTTCCTTATTGGCCGCCGTCAGCTTGCCGGAATCAGCCGTTGCCGCAACCTTCTGCTTCAGAGCTTCAGCGGTGAACTTATTGGCAAACTGCTGCACGCCATCGCTGTTATTGGCGCCCAAATTCTGCACAGCCCGATAGATGTCGCCGCTTTTGGCTTCCTCTCCCAGACCCAAAACCTGCTTCAGAATAGCTGCGTAGGCCGAATTGACCTCATAGTTTCCATCAACCTCTTCAAAGAGCTTGTAGACGGAAATCGTCTGGTCTACCAGAGAGTTACTGGAATTGACCTTGACGGTCAGGCTGCCCTGATTTGCACCAGCTGCAAATGCGGTCAATGACAGTGCCGCAGTCATAACGACTGCCAGTGCAACACACAAAAGTTTCTTCATTGCTTTCATTTTGTCTCTCCTTTTTTGTTCTTAAAATTTATCTGTTTTTTGTCTGCATACTCCATACATACAAAAAGAACAATCAGCATGGCTCCAACAGCGTAAACCGGTACAACTCCCGCACCGCCTGTGTCGGGAAGTCTGCTTCCGGGACGGTCTGAAACTTGGATCACAGGTTTCGGATATTCCATTGTGGAGGTTTTTTCTTCATTCAGTGTATAACTCAACTGAGCGCTGATATTGGAATCAAATCCGGGCCGGCCGGATGAGGTTTCGCCTGTGTTTGGCTCTCCCACATTGGGGTATGCCTGCGTTTCCGCGTGTTCTTGGTATGCAATTGGGGTTGGCTGAATGGTTGCCGTCATTCGGTAGTTCCACCCATCTTCCAGAATATAGGTTCCCGGAAAAGTCAGTACCAACCGCCTCAGCTGAGGATCATAGTTCAACTGCAAGTCAGTCTCTCCATTCAGTTGGGTTGGGGGCAAACGCAGGGTAGTTCCGGTGTCGAGTGCACCTTCTGAGACACCTACCGGCTGTCCCTGCCCATTGGTCACCGAAAGCCGCAGCATTGTGTCCGGCACAATCTCTGCATATTGGCTCAGATCGTCAACGACCTGAATATGATTGTACTTGATCTGAATGATTGAATGGACAATCCCATCAAAGGCTTTTTCAATTTCCTGCGTATTGTTGCAATGTGCGTACCCCGTCTCGATATTGTTACCATTCAATACGGAGGACAACTCTTCCAAGCTGCCTTTTTCTATAACATCCGAACCAACTCCAACACAGTAGAACATATCAATCCCAGTCAACAGACTCAACATTACCTTTGCTCTTGTAATTGATTCCCGTCTGTCATACGAGGTGTCATTCACTGTGGTACCGTACTCTCCGTAGTACATATTTGCTTCGCCGTCAGACAAAAATACAACTATTCGTTCTGCATCTTTCCGCATCTGCTTCACGAGCGGTCCGTCTACTAATTCCATGCACGCCGCTTCATAATTGGTGCCACCGCCCAGCCAGTCACCCTTCTTACGAAGCGTTTTCATAATCTCGTTCGGGTCAGCCGTCCAGCCTTGTGCCACCTCGGCATCATTTGCACTGCCTTCCGAGCCGGAAAAGAACACCATTGAATAATTGATATCTGCGGTAGAATTGCTCTCAAGCAAATTTGTCATGTAATCCACAGATGTCAAAATACTGTTCCAACGCTCCATATTGTCCCGGACGGTTCCATCCATGGAGTACATCATACTTCCCGTTGTATCCACTACATAGAGGATATCTGCTTTATTTTTGCCCTCCTGTGTATAGGCTCCATCCACAGTTAAATTCAGATTGTACTGATCCTTTTGGTTCCGCTTCTCCACATATTTCTGAATCCCAAGGGTATTCTGCGGCGCAGGCGGTTCAGGTTGTATCGGTGTTTCTTGCCCCTGCTCCGGCTTTTTTTCATCCTCTGTTCGAGCAAATCCAAGCCCCGGTGATGTATAGTACCCTGTTACAATCTTTCGCTCAAAAATGGTTAAGCAGCACTGATCTCCACCCTGTTCAGGGGGTAATACTGTTTCAATCTCGCCCCCGCTCGGGTTCTTCACCAAAAACTCATGTGGCTTGCTGCTGACTGTCAAAGGCATATACCAGCCTGTTGTAGCAAGATATTCACCTGCACGGTTATAAAAGGCTTTTTTCTCTGCATCGTAGGTCCATTTCACCGCATCCGAATCGGACACGATCTCATTCCCCTCAAGCCTTACCGCAACGGTTTCTCCCGTCTCACTCACCGCATAGTACTGACCTTCGTACCATCCGTAGATTATGTAAGTATATCGGTCTTCCAGCGTACTATTGACGGCTCCTTTGGTTCCTGTGCTTGCAGTCAGGCTCGACACACCGTCCACTTCCGAATCATCCGCAAGGGCTTCCTCATAAGCATCGTTTAGGCTGCCATAGCCAACGATTCGTTCATCTGCCAGATCGTAGGTTTCTTTTTTCGCATACGCTTCTTCATTTCCAAGAAAAACGGAAATGCTGCTGCCGTCTGTGGCATCCAGAATGGCCACATGGTCTGCCACTCCGTTTCTATCAAAATCCAGGGCAACCAAATCCCCCATTTTCGGCACATACTCGCCCCGATTTCGGAATAAATTCCGTGTCTGAAGCTCATTCGTACAGGTTTCCGGTTTGATTTCATTTGGTACATACTCCCTTGGAACCTGCGCCGCTTGCAGGCAGCGATTCACAAATTGAGCATTCCAGTTCTCCGGGTTGGACGATGCCCAACGGGTCTGAATCGTCATCGGTTGTTCATTGGTGCCTGAATCGTCGTTTTTCACAATCTCCCAGTGGGAATACTGCTTTTGAGCACACGCAGCAACATCGGCCGGCCATTTCCCTGACGCTTCCCGGTAGTCCTGCCAAAGCTCAAGTGGATCGAGTGCAGCACTCTGCTCCGCGTTTACTGCTGTTTGACTTGCTGTCTCACTGTCCATTGCAAAAGCGGGGCAAATCAAATTCAACGCCATAAAACAAAGCAGCAGTGCGGCCTGACAGCGAATATATCCATTCTTTTCCCCGGATGTCTTTCTCCGAGGCCGCTTTCTATGTCTGTGTTCATCCGTTCTCAACCGAATCCCTCCTCGCCTTACCAACCAAAGCTATTTTGAAGCGATCACTTCGTATATCGTCAACCATATTCTGATTCTTTGAGCGAAAATTCCACTGTTAACATACACTGTACAAGTTTTATCGCTTTAATCAATCGATTTATCGTAAGCGGTCTTTTTCTGTCGCAAGCGGTCTTTTTCCCCTCTTCTCCGGTCTTCCCATGGGGTAGTTTCGAGTGTACCTTGAACGGTAGTACCATTTGTGTTAGAATGAGAAAAGAGGCTTTTGAGCCTCTGAATGAGTTTTTTAAACAGATTGCGTGGTGATTGGTTATGAAAATCGCATTGGTCGATGATAGTCCACAGGATCGTGAGCATATGCACCAGTGCATCACTGAAGGGTTTCAAGATGCCGGCATTTTCATTACCGAGCTATGCGAATTTGAAAACGGCGATGATTTTATTCGGGACTTTACTCCGGGACGCTTTGATTTAATTGTGCTGGATATTTTTATGGGCACTTCTTCCGGAGTCGATACAGCAGAGAAAATCCGGGCCATTGACACTCAGACAAAAATCATCTTCTGCACCTCCAGCAACGAGTTTGCCAGTGAGGCGTTTGGTGTCAATGCCTGCTTTTATGTCCTGAAGCCCATTGATGCCGAGAAAATGAAACACATGATCTCCCGATTAAACTTATCCGAGTTTTTGAAAAACAGATATATTCTCCTGCCTGACGGTCAGAAAATTCTGGCAAGGAGCATCATGTATACGGAATGCATGGATCATGTGCTTTTTCTACATATCAGCAACGGCACAACGGTTAAAACCCGGCTTCAGCAATACCGTTTAGAATCCATGCTTTCGTCTTTTTCCCAGTTCCATTCCTGTTCCAAAGGATTGCTTGTAAACTTCGAATATGTAACCAAGAAAACAAACAGTGATTTCCTTATGAAAGATGGAGCAATTCTGCCCATCAGCCGCAGAAAAGCAAAAGAAACCACCGCTGCCTTTGAAAATTACCTATTTGAGCAACTAGATACATTTGCAAAGGGATAAGAAGCTCGAAATGTAAGATTTTCTTGGTCTTTCTTGCTTATTGGAGGACAGTCAACATGAAGGCCCCGCTTTCTTATTATGGTCAAGTTATCATTTTCTCCCTTGTAAATTACCTGCCATACTTACTAATGGCAATGTATCCCTTCCGAAAGAAGTTCCGTTTCTCCAAAACTGTAACGATATGGGCAATCGTTCTTTTGTCTGTTTGGGAGGTTATTCTTGAGATTCTTGCGGTGATTATCTTTCCGGCACACGATCAGATATTTACGCTTCTGAATACCATTGTTTTTGTTGCCACTTATTTTCTTTTAGTCCGTGACGCTCTGGGAAAGATCGTTTTCACATTGATGATACTCACAAACTTTGCCAACTTTATTCTTATTGCGTCCACTTATTTGAGCAGTATTATATGGGGCAGCAACATCGATATTCCGGATCATTGGACGACTTCACTGCTCATGCTTCTAATGCAGTTCGTAATTTTACTTCCACTGAAGCAATATTTCACCAGATATTACATTCCGGCAATCAGGGAAAGCTACGACTTATGTTGGAACTATCTCTGGATCATTCCTATAACTTTTTATATTATTTGGAATTTTATTATCTATTATGTTCCTGATTGCAGCAGCTATCAAATGGCTTTGCGGAGAAGCACAACGCTGGTCCTCCTGCTGATTACCATTGGCTCCTGTGTGATTTATCACATTGCGATTATGATGATTTGTGCCCAACAGGAACACCTGAAGCTGGAACAGGAAAAACGGCTGTGGGAGATTTCCTCCCTACAGTTCAAAACCATCAAGGACCGCATTACGGAATCCCGCATCATCCGTCATGACCTGCGCCATGAGGTCATGATCCTGCAAACACTGCTGGCGGAGCAGAAATACGACGAGATACAAACCCATTTGGAGCGCTACGGTACCAAGCTGTCCCACGGCGCCAGCTGTGTCTTTTGCGAAAATGAAACCGCCAACATTATTATTGGCTTCTTTGCCCAGCAGGCGAAATCGCTGAACATTCAATTCAACGCCAAGGTCTGCTTCCCCAGCTCCTTTTCGCTGGATGAACTGGAGGTGGGCGTGCTGCTGGCAAACCTGCTGGAAAACGCAGTGGATGCCTGCCGACTGTCCTCCGTGCCAGATAAAACCATTGATCTGAGCATCCGGACTCAGGGCAACTCGGTCCTCGCGCTGTCCATTCGAAATACATCGGATCCCAATCCTCTGGAGGCAGAGGGGGAATTCTTCCGTTCCACCAAGCACGAAGGTGTGGGTATGGGGCTGACCTCCGTCCGCCGCATTGTGGAACGCCATCAGGGCACGCTGAACATCAAACAGGAGGGTTGTACATTCTCGCTTTCGTTTGTACTGTATTTAAACTGAGCTTTCCTCAGAAAAAGTGCTGCGGTCTGGGCCGCAGCATTTTTTCTGCATATGGACACAGCATGAGTCTGTTCATGTATAAAATCACAATTTGGTAAAACTGGTGGGACTAGCACTTGCGAGATTGTGAAAAACGGTGTAAAATCCATCCGTCCTGATATAAACAGGCTCATAGAAGCGAGTTTGAGGGGTCTGAGCAGGAGCCTTCCTGCAAAACAAGAAGAAGAGGCATTGCAATGCAGAACGAAAGAAAACTGTCATCGCTGAACAAAACCGTCGGTCTGTTTGACCGCAAACATATCCATTCTATGGCAATTCGGCGGCTGTCCACCGGCATGAAAACTCTGGACAATGCTCTGGGCAGCGGCATCCGTCCGGGATTGTATGTTCTGGGCGCCATCCCCAACCTGGGCAAGTCCACCTTTGTGCTTCAGATTGCCCAGAACCTGTCCGCACAGGGAACTCCGGTGCTGTTCTTCTCCATGGAGATGCCCGAAAACCGCATTGCCTCCAAGGCACTGACCCGGCAGCTCTTTATCAACACCCAGACCCCACGCTACACCTCGGACCTGCTGCTGAATGAGGAGTCCGCTTCCGACGGTGAATTCTGGGAACAGGTAGATCTGGCTCGGGAGCAGGTGGCGGAGGAATGCAAAAACCTGTATGTGATCGAGCGGAGCGAGAATATCAGCTCCGCCGGTGAAATCGCACGGGTTGTGGAGCAGTTCATGGACACCTTGGAGACTGGACAGATGCCGGTGGTCGTAGTTGATTCCCTGCAGACCCTTTCCGGTGAGCAGAACAACACCTATTGGGGCGACTGTGCCGTGGTGGACTCCAACATTCGCACCCTGACCACGCTGGCCACCCAAAAGAAAATCCCGGTCTTTGTCATCAGCTCCTTTAACCGCACCAACTATCAGGCCCCGGTCTCCATGGAGGTCTTCAAAGAGTCCGGCTCCATGGAATCCTCCGCCGATGTGATTTTGGGTATGCAGCTGAGTGCAGTGAACAGCAAACACTTCAACCTCAACGAAGAAAAAGCAAAAAGCCCCCGGGACATTGAAATCGTGGTTCTGAAGCACCGTTACGGCAAAAGCGGCAGCACCCTTGCGTTTCAATATTATCCTGCCAACGATTATTTTAAGGAAGTCGGCTTGGACGAAGAATCGGATGATTTTTTCCCGGAGCTTCCGGAAAGAAGCCTGGATTCACTATGAAAAATTTCAAAATCAACAACACCAAAATCGCCAATTCCATCCGTGCAAACGATGATTTGCCCGGCTATCGACTGGTGGTGTCCACCACCCCCCGGGACGCCAAACACAAAATTAAAAGCCAGTTTGTCATCACAGAGGACCTGAGCTATTTTGAAATGGCAGTGGCGGACGCAATCTATTCCCTCTTTCAGGAAGGGGTGCGGAAATTCACCCCCAGAAAGGTGCTGACCCTGCTCTCCGGCGACGAAACCATTTCCGTTCCCAGAGATCGAAAGCATCAGATGGAGTGCTGCATCGACAAGCTGATCCGCACCCAGCTGCATATCTACTGCCCTAAGGAGGCAACCATCTGCGCCGGGCTTCAGCCCCGTTACAGCGGCGCCTTTCTGAACGCAGTAAAGGTGGAACACGGTTATCAGTTCCAGTCTGACGCCCCCATGCCTCTGTACTCCTACGGCGACGCAAAGCGTCAGCTGATTACCATTCCTTTCGCCCTGCTGGAGTACACGCCTCTGGAGGGACGGGCAAAGGAGGACCGCATCGGCAACAGCAACGAGAACATTCTGCTCAAGCAGTATCTGCTCCATAAGCTGGAGCTGGTCCGCAACTCCAACAACAGCGATCCGGCTGCCGCCATCACCTTCAAGGGCAGAGCTTCCAACCCCATCTTTGCGGCACTGGAAATTGACCCGGAGGGCTTTACCACCGACGCTTTTATGAACAAGAAGCGGGAAATCTATCGCAAAACCGAGCTTCTGCTGAATTTTTGGACTCGAATCGGATACCTCAAGGGGTTTGATGCGGACAAAAAGGAGTATTCCTTCCACATTGCTCAGGACATGATCTGTCCCAATCCAGACTGTACAGGCACTTTGTGACAAAGCGACAAAAACGCCCCCGAAGCAGCCAAGCTGCTTCGGGGGCGTTCTTTTTTTCTGTGTTTTGCCGGGGTGGGTTACTCAATCGCCAGCGTTCTGGCCTCAGGCAGGTTTTGCTGACGCTTGGGCATATCCAGCTTCAGCACACCGTCCTCATATTTGGCGCTGATGCTGTTCACATCAATGCCGGACACATCAAACTGTCTGCTATATGCCCCGTAGGACCGCTCCATGCGCACCATCTTATTCTTCTGATCCTTCTCCTCCACCTTGGAGTGACGCTCGGCACGGATGGTCAGCAGGTCGCCCTGTACGGACAGGTCAATGTCCTTCTTCTCAAAGCCGGGCAGGTCAGCCTCCAGCACATAACGGTCACCCTCGTCGGTGATGTCCGTCTTGAACTCCGCCAGACTCTGGTTTCCGAAGAAATCGTGGAAGGCATGGCGCTCAAATTCATCCATAGCACGGAAGGGGTTATAAGAATTCATATAGTTATTGTTCATCAGTTCAAACATAATAAATACCTCCTAAAACGGAACGGATTGTGTGGTTTTTATTCTGTCGTCCTCTGCACTTTCATCCGACCGGGTCGGCAGGGATCGGAACTGTTTCATGGCACATCGTTTATCATCTCTTTCTGATGTATCATGTACTTCTTTTTACAATTGTTATTGTATGCACCAATATCGGATATTCTGTGTCATAAGTATGAACAAATCAATAACTTTAGCACTCGCTCGTGCAGAGTGCCAACACTTTCTATCTGGAAACCATTATAAATTTTAGCGATTCATTGCAAATCCAGCCCATATGCAACAAAAGAGGAGAGCTTACGCTCTCCTCTCTTCTTGAGCATGTGCTTACTCTGCTTTTTTTGTTTTTCCCTTGACCCAAATTCCCGTCAGCGCCGCTCCGCTCCCTATCAGAAGGGTCAGCCACAGTTCCATCGGAAATCCGTCTCCAGTGGCAGGGGATTCCGTGGGCTTGGAGGGCTCGGAGGGAATCGTAGGTTCGGCCGGGTCGATTGGCTTCTCCGGATCGACGGTTTCCTCCCCTTCCCAGCCGCACTTCGGCTCAGTGACAATGTCAGCGGTCAGGACGCCGCTGATCTCCGCCGGAACACTCAGCAGGAAGGGCGAGGACATATAGGCTCCGTCCTCCCCCAGCTCCACCGCCTTGGGCTGGACAATCAGGTACAGTCCGTAGTCCAGCTTCCGGAACACCACCTGACCCCGGTCATCGGTGGTTTGGGTGGTTCCGGTGATGCCCTGTTCCCGGGCGTACTGATAAAGCCGCTGCTCCTGCTCTGCCCGCTCCGAGGCAGCATCATTCTTCAGAGAGACTTCGGCATCGGCAAACGCTCCCGTCAGCACCCAGCAATCTCCCTGCCGCTCTCCCACCGGGTAAAGCACAAACTCCGCCCCCGGCAGATCGATGGGCACCTCCATATCGGAGCAGCCGTGATAGTGGACGGTGATGGAGCCCTGCGGCTCTGCGGCATGGGCCGTAGGCATCCCCACCGCAGCCGAGAACAGCAGTGCCGCACACAGCGCAGCCCACTTGAACTTGTTATTTCTCCGTTTCACCGGGTTTTTTCCTCCTTTTTGCACGGCTGCACACCGTATAGATCACGGCAATCAGCAGCAGAACCAGCAACAGCACCACCGCAGCAATGAGTATTTTCATCTGAATTGGCATCTTAGGCTCCACCGTCTCGTCGGAAGCGATGGTCACAGCCTCCTCATAGGGGATTCGGTGACCACGCACCAGAAGGCGGTGGGTATTCACCGCATAAGGAGTGCAGGTCACCAGCGTGACATAGTCCTCACCGTGGACGATGGTCAGCGCCTTGGTATCCGTAGGCAGCACGGTCAAAATCTGATCCACTTCATAGGCAAAGGTCTCATCCAGCACCTTGATGTAGAACACATCCCCGTTTTCCATCTGATCTAGATCCGTAAACAGTTTTTTAGACGGAAGTCCGCGGTGTCCGGTCAGCACCGCATGGGTATTTTCTCCGCCCACCGGCAACGAAGTACCCTGAAAATGGCCCACGCCGGTCTGCAATACCGATTCGCTGGTGCCGTGGTAGATGGGCAGCTCCGCCTGCAGCTTGGGAATGCGGATATAGCCCATCATACCGGAACCGGTGGCATTGAGCAGGCTTTCATACCACTGGTCCACTTCTGCCTTCACCGGGGAAAAAGGGTCCAGCAGCTCAATATTGCTCATCAGCTCCCGGTTGTACGCCCGGGCTTCCTCCAGCTCTGCCTGCTTTTCCGCTTCCGTCAGGTTTACCCGCTCCTCGTCATACAGAGAAATGGCCCGTGAGCTGTTCTTTTCATAGAGGTAATTGCTGATGGTGGGATATAGCAGCACGGAGAATGCAATCACAAGAACCGCTATTCGGATGATGTCATGCCATGTTCTTTTACTCATTTCATTCTCCCTGCCGTTATATTCCGGGATGGCTGCTCAGGGCAGCCATCCCGAATCGCATATTCTGTCTCGTTCCGAAAAACCGAGCTTACTGTTCGCTCTTCTTTCTGCTGCGCACGAAGCTGACGCCCACGCCAACAATCAGAACCACAGCAATCACGGTAAAGAGCATAGTACCCATGCCGCCGGTGCCGGGCAGGATGGTGCCGGTGCTGTTTTCGATGTCGATGATCTTATCAGCCTCCGGAGTGCCGTCCATCTGGATGGTCCAGTTGCTGCCGTCGGGATTCACACCCTTGGCAATGGTGACCTTGATGGGAGCAGAAAGCTTATTGTAGCCCTCGGGAGCCGCAGTTTCCACCAGCCAGTAATCGCCGGCGGCAAGGCCGTTCAGGTGCAGGTTGACGCCCGTGGTAATCTCAGTTCCCACAGAGACCATGTCCATGTTGGAGGAAGTCGGATCCACCTTGTAGTTGCCGGCAGTACCGGTGACCTTGATGGCGTTGGTATTGTTCAGAGCATCCTGCTCGTTTCTGTAAATGTGGAAAGCTGCGTCGGCCAGCATGGTGGTCGTGCCCTTGATGACCTTGTCGACATCCAGAGAATAGGTGGGAGTTTCAACCACATCAGGAACGGTGGTGGTGGTCTCACCGGGCTTGTTGCCGTACTCCAGAGATGCGCTGTTCTTCACATTGTTGACCACAGCGTTGCTATTGACCTTGGCATAGTAAGTAACGGTAAACTTCTTGCCCACATGAGCCTGATTATCTCTCACCCACTTGGAGAGGTCCAGAACCATGGTTCTGTCAGTCACAGCGGCCTGCTGGGTCTCAGCCGTTCCACCTGCAATCTGCACGGAAACGCTCAGGTCGGCGCCGCTCCAAGCAGTGCCGTTGACATCAGCAACAAAGTCCAGACCAGCGGACAGGGTATCGTTGATTTTGTAGACATACGCTGCATAGCCGGTGGTGTCAGGAATGGTGCCGGTGATGGTATAGGTCACCACATTGCCGATTTCGACAGAGGTCTTGTCGGCCTGCTTATCAATGCCGGGAGTGGTACCCTTGAGGTTTACCTCATTGGCGGGCTGAGTCACATTGACCAGAGAGGACTGAAGGTTCTGGGTTCCGGTCTGATACACCAGATAGTAGCCGTATGCCAGACCATCGAAGGTATAGCTTTCCTTATGGGCAGCGGTCAGCTTGCCGGAGGTTGCGGTGTCCGCAGCCTGCTGCTCCAGCGCCTTGGCAGTGAAATCGTCGGCGAACTTCTGCACCTGTGCACTGTCATTCACGCCCAATTTCTGCACAGCCTGATAAATATCGCCGCTCTTGGCTTCCGCACCCAGATTCAAAACCTGCTTCAGAATGGTTTCGTAGGCGGGATTCACCACATAGCTGCCGTTATCCTCATCAAAGAGCCGATACACATGAACCGTCTGGCCCTCCAGAGAGTTTCCGGAAGTGACCTTGACGGTCAGGCTGCCCTGATTTGCACTGACTGCAAACGCCGTCACAGACAGTGCCATGGTCATGACCACTGCAAGCACTGCGGCCATGAGCTTCTTGATCTTCTTCATGTTTGTCTCTCCTTTTTATATTCTGTCCTGCCGGACATTTTTCTTTCTCTTTCTGTCTGCCAACTCCATGCTGACATACAGCGCAATCAACATGACTCCCACCACATAGACGGTGCGCAGGCCCATACCGCCGGTTTCCGGCAGCGGATCGCTGAACCATGTCTTTTCATTGGTAATGGTGACCCCGTAATGGTACTGGTCGTGATATGTGATCTCTGTCTTGTATCCGCTCAGGGGATCTTCGGTGACAAAGTAGGTGTAATAGCACTTTTCCCCGTTTTCCGCCACATGATAGGCGGTATATTCGATCCCGCTCAGCACCTTTTCCCAGACATTCTGGGACAGGTAATCACTCTGATTCAAAACCACCTCTTGCCGGAAGGCTTCATCCTGCACCTCGGCTCCGCCGCAGGTGTAAGACCGGGTGATATACAGCCGAATTTCCGTCGGTCGGATTTCCTCACGGTCCTTCTTCCAGACCTTCTCGATGTTCAGCTGCACCGTATCCTTGCAGGGGTCCTGTATATCTCCGCCCGGTGTTTCCGGACCCGGTTCTGCCGGTCCGGACGGGGTGTTGTCCATCAGCACCGCCATAGCACCGTTTTCCATGTAAGCGTCCAACTCTGCCGGAGCACTGCCCACACCCTGCAGTTCCGCTCCGGAGAGGTTTTCAAACTTCTCCGTCTTGCCCTTCTGCATATGGGTCATGGTATAGATGTTCCAATCCGCATTGCTTTCAAAGGCGCTCTGCAGGATTTGGCTGTTACCGCCCAGAATGTGGTCCAGCGCCGGGTTGGGGCTTCGGTAAATACGGAACTGATTGCCTTTGCCCTCAATTCCTTCCACCGTATTGAAGCTGTACGAGGAGTCCAGCGTGGTAGTTCCGGTAAACGGGCCGGTTTTCTGCTCCGTGCCACGGATAACATCGGCGAGAATCATCTGATTCTCCTGCATGAGTGCTTCATGGTTCAAGCCCACAAAGCCGCCGGCATAGCCGTTCTGTCCCGCTCCGTTGGCATCATTTCCGGCGCCGCCGCCGTACACATCATAGCCCGTTTCCGTGCCTGTGACGGTGCAGCGGTCGATCCGGGTGCGGTTGGCCTTAATCAGAGAGAGGCGTACCTCATTCCGGAGTTCCTTATCATCGGTAATGGAACCGTCCGGGGCACAGTTGACTTCGATCTTGCTGTCGCCGATGTAGATTGTGGCAAGGTGCTGTCCCTTGGCAAGGGCAATCTTAATATTCAGCCCCAGCAGATTCACATGGATCAGCTCTCCATCGTACAGAGCGCCCACCGTGATAATCCCCAGATTGATTTTGATGAGCTTACCCTGTTCCAGCTTTTCCACCCACAGCGCCTTCAACAGACGGTTGACCAAACCCAGAAGCAGGTTCACCACCGGGGAATCTAATTTAATGTCCGCCAGATAGGCAAAGGTGGTCTCACCGGCATAGCCGCCGGCGATTTCTCCGCTTGCCACCTGAGCGAGATTGGTAATGCGGTTATCCGACATACGCGCCAGATCGGCAAAGCCCACAAAGCCGCCGCAAATCTCGGATTTGTCCACAGCATCCAGCGTGTTGTGGCTGCGCACCGTAAATCCCGCCGGGATACCGGACGCCTCGCTCCGGTCCACATGGGCGCCGAACACATCCAGCACACCGGCACCGACGCTGGCTACCTTGTCAAAGATGCCCAGTGAATCCACATCCACCACGCCGCTCTTGCCCAGATGCCCCACAAAACCGCCGGTGTAGTTCATGCCCTCCACCGTTCTCAGGTTGGTCACCTTGCAATCCTTGGCCGAGCCGTCCAGCATGGTTCCGCCAAAGCCACCGGCGTTGCCGGTGTAGACGGGATCATTCACATAGCCCAGCTTTTTGGCGTCCCGGGCATGGACTTCCAGACCCGACTGCGCCGTACCGGACACATCAGAGAAGTAAATAAAGGTGCGGAAGGCGTCCATCACATCCAGCGAGCCCAGCTTCAGCAGAGAGCCCAGAATGCTGGTCTCTCCACCGCCGGAAATCTCCGCAACTGCGGACACATCCGCCAGTCCGAAGAAGCCTCCGGCGTGTTCGCCACCGGTGACACTGCGCAGATCATACACATGGGCTCCGTTTTCCTGATCTTTTGCCGTTCCGACAACGGCTCCCCGAATTTCTCCGGCAAAACCGCCCACCGCCTTGGCATACCGGGTGCTGGCCGCTCCGTCGGAGTACATACCATTCACCGCAATGCCATACTGGTCCCAAGCCCGCACATCACAGGCCCGGAGGGTGGACATGGTGGCATTCAGCACACTGAGCAGGTCGCCCGGCGTGCCGATGACCTTCTGGAGCAGTCCGCCAAGCAAGCCACTGCTGCTGGCGGTATCCAGAGCCGCCGCACTGCCCGGCTCAACCAGTCCTACAAAGCCGCCCACGGCGTTCGTGCCGTCCACCTTTCTCAGGTTGGCGGTAAAGCAGCGGTTGTTCTGAGGATTCGGCGCCGCATCCGTTGCGGAACGGGCGTTGGGTGGTGTCCAGTTGCCCCAGATCTGTCCGCCCAGCACATGCCCGGCGAAACCACCGGCATAGCCGGCCTTTTCCACCGTTCCAGCGGCAGGATCTCCGGGCAAGCCCGTGGCTTTGACCCGCATACCGGACTGATAGCCCGTAACATCGGAATTTCGAATCACCGGTACGAAGGTCTGCACCGCACCGATGGAGCCGGTCAAATCAAGGCCCAGCAGGCTGACCTTGCCCACTTCTGCCACACCGTCGGTGAACAGCTCACCGGCAAAGCCACCGGCACTCTTGTAGGCACTGACCTCCATCACATCCCAAGCATGGGCCTCGGTGACCACACCGCCGAACATCGTTCCGGCATAGCCGCCGGCCGTGCCGGTCTGCATTTTCTGATTTCCCACTGCTGTGCGTCCTGCCTTGACCCGATAGCCATAGGCATACTTTTGAATGAGGGCGTCTAACTCTTGCTGACTCCCCACCGGGATCGTGGGGAACTGGTTTCCGTATACGCCGTTCTTACCCACAGCGTCCACCCATCCATTCCAGGTTTCCACATCCAGTTTCCGCAGGGGACCATAGGTGGCGGTGTTGGTTTCCGTGGGATAAACCGCACCCAGCAGACTGAGCACATTGCTGGTTTCGATTAGGCCAAACAGCACCTCCAGATGTCCGGTGCCCGCCAGATCAGCATTTTCCATCACGCCGGTAAAGCCACCGGCGGATTCGCCGCCATAGACCGACCGCAAGCGGATGACAGCGTTTTCCATATGAGTACCCTGAATTCGACCGCCGTGGTTGTAGCCGGCATAGCCGCCTGCCAAGCCCCGGACCACCTTGTTATCCGTAAAGCCATCGGCACGCACCGCTCCGCCGCAGGGCACAGCACAGGTCTGGCAGTCCTCCACCACCGGGATGAACGCCTGCACCAGATTGGCCACGCTGTCCTTGATGTTGACAATTCCGTTCAAAATACTGGAATGATCCAGCACCGAAGCCACATCGCCCGGCTCCATCATGCCCACATAGCCGCCGGCCATTTCCCGACCGATGATGTAGGCAAACTGGTCCACATGGCTTCTGCGGATGACCGCACCGGACATCTGTCCGGCAAAGCCGCCCGCTTTACCGATGGTGCTTCCGGTGACGTCGGTTCCATCCGCCAACACGGAGAAACCGCCGATGCTGCCGGTGACGCTGGAATCTTCAATGACGGAATAAACTGCATTGATTGCGTCTAGCACATTGCCCAGCTGAATAGCTCCGCCCAGCAGGCTGAGTCCGCCGCCAACGGCAGCTGCCGAGTCGATATTGACGCAGCCGATATAACCACCGGCATATCTGCCGCCCTGCACCGCATATTCGGACCGGGTTTCATTGAAATAATTGCTTCCGTCGGCAGATTCCAGTGCATCCGCCGGAGGAGTCACACGGGTGTGCTTCAGCGTATCCACATTGGACGCTTTGATCTGCACGCCGCTGCCATAGCCGATAAAGCCGCCGGCACTGCTGTCCTTGTCCGTGGCTTTGACGGTATATCCGCCTTCGGCCGACTGCACACCTGCCGATTCGATTGCCGGCACATAGACATTCAGCACACCCAGCAGGTTGTTGAGGTTCAGGTTGAGGACGCCGCTGAGAAGCTTGAGCCCATCGGTGGACGCAGCTGCGCCGGCATCCACTCTGCCGCCAAACCCTCCGGCATACGCTTCGCCCAGCACCTGTTCCAGACCCTGCACCACAACGGGTGATGCAAGTCCGGTTCCCGTGACCTTGCCGCTCTGCATTTCACCCACAAAGCCGCCGGCGTACTGCCCCTCTACCTGAGGGAGCCCATCGCCGGGCGCAAATGTGACCGCAGAATCGGTATAGGTGGGCAGCAGATAGGGCAGCAGATTCAGCAGGGAATTGACTTCCAGAATACCCGGCAGCTTCAGCGTGCCGTCTGCCTCCTCCTGAGCCAGTCCTGCAAGGCCGCCCGTGTGGGAGCGGCCCACAAAGCCGCCAGCATAGCTGCCCTTGTTGGCAGGATGTGCCGCCGACACCCGTTTCAGTCCATGCACGGCGGCGTTCGTCACTGAGATGCCCACGGCTTCCGCCGCAAAGCCGCCGGCGATGATCGCTTCTCCGTCATCCAGAGCCGCATTGCCGTTGGCTGCCACCGTAAAGACGGTTCCTTCCGGATTGAGCTGAACGTTGCTGACGGTGACTCGGATGCCATCCGCCAGAGAGAGTACATTGTTGATTTTCACAAGGCCGAGGACATTCAGACCTCCGGTGGACGCAAGGCCGGACACACCGGCTCTGCCGGCAAAGCCACCGGCATAGTTTCCGGACTCCACCTTGGTCAGGCCATGCACATCGACCTGATCTGCTTTGCCGCCCAGCATCAGTCCTGCACCGCCGGCAGCGTACTTCTTCGTCGCCGACACCACAAGACCATTGCCCTCGACGGACACATTCTGCACCGCAAAGGGGATATACCGTCCCACACCCACGGTGTTGTTCAAAACACCGATCGCATCCGCCGTGGACAGGCTTCCCGCAATGCCGCCGGCAAAGCGTTCCGCCGTGACCGCAGAAAGTCCGCTGACCTTGCTGCCACCGGTGATTTTTACACCGTCGCCTTGTCCGATCAGGCCTCCGGCGTAGTCCAGCGTACTGGTCACGCCCAAAGAACTGCCCTGCACGGAGCAGTTTTGCAGCTTAGAGGGTTGGGCACCGCTGAGGGAGAGCAGCACATTCACTTTTGCATCATTTCCAGAGGCAAGCAGCTTGGAAAGCAGCTTAGATACAGATTCCAGCAGCGTTTTGCGTTTTTCATCCTCGCCGCCTACGGCGAGTCCGTAGCCAATGGTGGCTCTGCCGGCAAATCCGCCGGCGTACTTCCCTGCTGCCACCGACTGTAAGCCGGTCACGGTGCAGTTCGTGCTGCTGCCGTCAGCCATGATACCGTTAAAGCCGCCGGCATAGCAGTCGGCTGCCGATACCCGGAGCACCGTGCTGTTGACGAGACAGTCCGTCTGGGCGGAGCTGATGTCCACCATACTGACATCCACGCCCAAATCGTTCAGCAGGCCCTTCAGCACTGCGTCACGCTCAATTCCGGCAAAACCGCCGGCGCCTACCTTGGCTTCCACCTGCTGCAATCCGCTGACGGAGCAGTGGTCAATCTTGGTTCCCGTCTGGACGCCCACAAAGCCGCCGGTGTAATCCACCGTGCTGCTGCCGATGGTTCCGTTCGCCATAGACACGCTGCAGCCGGTCATCGTCGGGTTATGATAGCCGATGGGCACCAGCTGTCCCAGCGGCACATCGTTTTGGAGCAGAATGGTAATCAGGTCACCCAGTCCCACACCGGGGATCAGGTTCAGCAGAGTGGACAGGATTTTTACCAAATCGCCGGCCAAGCCGGAAATCGGTCCGTATTGGGCTTCGCCTTCGGTGTAGCCTACAAAGCCGCCCACCATGCCCTTGAGACTGGTCACGCTGGCATCGGTCACGGTGCAGTTTTCCACTCTCACATCACCGACAATTCTGCCTGCAAAGCTGCCGGTGGCAAAAATATCCGGGCTGCCCTGCTTCAAAGTCAGCAGCTCTTTAATGACCTGACCCAGATTCAGATTTCCAATGATGGGCAGCAGCGCAGTGATGCCGCCGATAATGCCGCCCAACAGACCGCCCAGCAATCCCAAAAGACCTTCCACCAGAGAATCCGGTGTCTTGTCCACCTTGGTGAAGCCGTTGTTCACTGTCACCCGGCTGAGGTTCAGGTCGCGAACCACCGTGGTTCCCTTGGACTGGAGCATCGTACCGGAGGCATCATGGACATACTGGTTTCCGATGGTCCCGAAGAAACCAACGCCGCTGTCCTTTTCCAAATCCAGCGCACCTTGGGTTTGAATCTGCACATTGCTGATGGTAGGCGCAGCACCTTCCACCATGTTCAGCCGTCCCTCCATAGAGCCAGTCAAAAGGATGGGCTTCCACGGATCGTCCTGCCCGTTGGAGAAAGTTCCGGTGGACGACAAATCAATATCTCGGAATATAATATAGTTAGAAGTGGAGGAATATTTCAGATTTTTGTATTCTTGCTCCAGCTCTCGGAAGGTCTTGTACTCTCTTCTTCCGGAGCCAATCGACACATTAGGGGTTCCTTCCTCCTTCAAGCCGACAATTTCCTGACCTCCGAACAGCAGGTCGACTACACCGCTCAAAACACCGCCGACAATGCCGACCACTGCACTCAGCAGGCCGTCCGGATCACCCCAGTTGGGGTTCATTAGCTTCGTGGGTCGGGGATTCTGGGCCATATACTGAAAGGCCCGGGTTTTCTGCTCAATATCCGAATAGCGGACATCGGTTTCGTCAATATTACTCAGGTTGAAATCAGCATCGCCCGGATAATAGGGGATCAGCTTGTGGCTGAGAGGAATTCCCAGCAGCTTGAACTGGGTTCGTAGGAACAGCATGGGCGCCACCTGCTGATCGGTGCCGATGGCACGAAGCTGCTGCTCATTGCCGATGAGAATGTATTTTTCCCCATTGATTTCCGTATAAACCTGACCCACATGGACACGGCCGCCCTTTTGATCCACTGTTGTGGTGCCGAGTCTAACTTCCTGCGCCTTCAGCGGCGGCATCTGCTCCGTGAAGGTGCTGGACAGCACATATCGGTGCTGCTTGCTGTAAGTCAGGTACTGCTGTGCCGCATCCGGGCTGTCGTTCGCCGGTGTTCCGCCGGGATAGACCAGTGTGCCCATGCCGAAATCCGACGCAATGGCGTCGCCCGACATGACAGGTTCCGTTTCCGAGTCCTCCCCGGAAATGGTCAGCAGCTGATAGTTATGAAACACAGAAATCGTGTCCGTGCTCTCGTCATAGAGCGGCGGATTCTCCGCTGCCGGGGCTGCCTGAAAACTGCCGGTAAAATGCTCCGGCAAGGTCCAAAGGTGTCCGGTGTCCAGCGGAATATCATTCATCAGCATATATTGGCCATCCAGACCATAGGTGATCGGCGTTTCTCGATCCAGCACCGGAGTGCCCTGTCCGAATTCGTGTTCCAACGAATCCTTTGCAGTCACCGGCTGTCCGGTTCCGATGGCATTCAGCTGAGAAAGGTTATAAATTTTGATGATTCCGTTCTCGTAGACAGCAGAATCGTCCACGCTGCTTTGCTCAGAGGTAACCGTGGCAGAGTCCTCTGTGGGCTGTGTTGCAGTAGTCTCTCCCTCCGTTTGAGCTGGTTGTGAGTCCGTGGTTTCAGCCGCTGACAACTCCGGATTCGCCTGCTCCGTAGGGGCAGACCCGACCTGTTCAGAGGCGGCCTCACATGGGTCCGTTGCCGGAACCATATCCTCTTCAAACACCGCCTCCGTATGGGAACCGAGGGAATCCTCTCCCGTCTGCACCACAGTGCTGCCGGGAGGTTCTATGGTGCCATCCCCTTCCGCATACACAGGGAATGGACGCAGCGCCATAGCAAACAACAGCACCCACGCTATCACTCGATTTGAAGTTTTCCGGTTTATACTCTTACGCACAAAACCAACCTCTCATTTTCCTTCGTCCGCCACTATTTTTTCGCAGTTCGTTCTGCCTTACGGAGCGTCTTCCCCGTATTGTTCCACAATTTCCTGCAGGGTCATAGAAAGCCATTGCTTCATAATCTGCTTTTCCATATCACGATAATAATTCCACATCGTTTCCATATCCGCTTTGCTTTCTTTGCATATATTCTCATCACGGGAACTGTCGTGACTAATGATCGACGGCTGTGTGATCCTCAACACATCCAACACCCGGATTTGGTTCATTCCTCGGCACAGCCGATAACCCCCATTGGGTCCCGAAACCGACTGAACGAGTCCATCCTCCCGCATTCGAGTCAGCACCTTGATCAGGTACTTTTGAGGAATTTTGTTTTCTTCCGATAGCCGTTTTGCAGTGCATCCGTTTTGATGCCTGTTCAAGCTGAATATAATACGAAACGCATAGGAAACAGTCATATTTACATACACATCAAGCATTCCTTCCCATCAAATTCTTTACCTCAGAGGTAAAGAATTAGCGCAAAAAAAAATTGCACATGACGGTTTCCCGCTGTTCAATCTTTCTTTCTGCCATGTTCGACACTCTTCTATACATTTTTCATTATATTCAGTATGTACTACACTGTCAAGTTCACATATTTTATTCTGTAAACTATTCTAAGTTCGAATGATTCATTTTTGAAATTGTTTACAGATTGCACAATCGAACTTTCGCTATTTTTACATTGCAAAAGAAAAACGCTCTGACGCAGGTACGAATCCCACCTCAGAGCAGACCGCAAAACAAAAGAAAAAGCGGTCAGAATAATCTGACCGCTTTGTGTTGGCATTACCTATTTTC